>JBDTNA010000123.1:0-8523 GCA_039933985.1 Gemmatimonadales bacterium
AGCTGGCAGAGAGCGTCGGTGTCGTGCTCAACATGATATCGGCCAACATGCGCACCAGCGAGCTGCTAGAGCAGTCTCAGCAGCTCACGCAGGAGCTTCAGAGTCAGTCGCAGGAGCTCAAGGCGCAGCAGGAAGAGCTCAAGAAATCGAACTCCGAGCTCGAAGCGCAGACGAAATCGCTCCGGAGCTCGGAAGAGCTGCTGCGAGATCAGCAGGTCGAGCTGCAGCAGGTCAACGAAGAGCTCGAAGAAAAGGCGTCACTGCTTGCTGAGCAGAACAGAAAGGTCGAACAGAAGAATGACGAGGTGGAGTCGGCACGTCTCGCTCTAGAGGAGAAGGCCGATCAGCTGGCAGTGAGCTCGAAGTACAAGTCGGAGTTCCTGGCGAACATGTCGCACGAGCTCCGGACTCCACTCAACAGTTTGCTCATTCTCAGCAAGCTGCTCGCGGACAACAAGGATGCGAATCTGACGGCAAAGCAGGTCGAATATGCCCAGACTATCCACTCATCGGGCTCCGACCTCCTTTCGCTGATCAACGATGTGCTCGATCTGTCGAAGGTCGAGGCAGGGAAGATGGATGTAAATCCGTTGGAGACACCGATCGCCGAATTGAACGCTTCGCTGGAAAGGGGCTTTCGTCCGCTCGCGGACCAGAAGGGGCTTCAGTTCAAGGTCGAGATCAAGCCGGACGTTCCGGCGACCTTCTATACCGATGGACAGCGCGTTGAGCAGGTGCTCAAGAATCTTCTCTCGAATGCAGTCAAGTTCACGACGGACGGAACCGTTTCGCTCACCGTCCGAAAGGCCGAGCCAAATCGTCGATTTCTCCAACCGGCGTTGAACGCGGGTGCTGGAGTGATCGCATTTGCGGTTTCCGACACGGGGATTGGAATTCCGTCAGACAAACAGCGTTTGATTTTTGAGGCATTCCAACAGGCTGATGGAACGACAAGCAGAAAATTCGGGGGCACAGGCCTGGGATTGTCGATCAGCCGCGAAATAGCGCGTCTGCTTGGCGGCGAGATTCGTGTCGAAAGCATTCCCGAGAAGGGCAGTACATTCACGTTGTTCCTGCCGCTCAAGTATCGCGACCAGGATCCAACGGGACTTATCGCGCGGTCGAAGGGAGCGGTCGATGCGCCACGCACGCCGCGTATCACTCCGAGCCCGACGTGGCGGCCAACTCCATCGCAGGGAACCAAGGCGCCCCCTGCGCCCGGCGGAATACCGGAGCGACGGTCCGCCCAATACGTGGTGGAAGATGACCACGAGCACATCGAGCCGGGCGATCGTACGGTTCTCATCGTCGAGAACGATGCGAACTTCGCAAAGGTTCTCCTTGGCATGGCGCGAGAGAAAGGGTTCAAAGGCGTTGTCTGTCTCGATGGCGACAGCGGTCTCGCTGCTGCGCACGAATATCGCCCGGATGCGATCACGCTCGATATCGATATGCCTGGTCTCGATGGATGGAAAGTGCTCGAGCGGCTGAAGCATCACCCAGGCACACGCCACATTCCGGTTCACATCATCAGCGGAATCGAGCGTCGTCAGCAGGGACTCAAGGCCGGCGCGATGGCATATCTCGCCAAGCCGGTAAGCAAGGAGGCACTGGACGATGCGTTCGCGCGGATCTCTTCATTCATCGACGACGTTCCCAAGCATCTGCTCGTCGTCGAGGATGACGAAGCTCAACGCAAGGCAATCGTCGAGCTGATTGCGCACGAAGACGTCGAGATCACAGCGGTTGATTCCGCGGAGAAGGCATTCGAGGAGCTTGCATCCAACAAGCACTACGACTGCGTAGTTCTCGACCTCGGCCTCCAGGACATGAGCGGATTCGACTTCCTCGAAAAAGTGAAATCCGATCCGAGCAAGGCGGACCTTCCGATCATCGTCTACACCGGCAAGGAGCTGTCACCGGCCGAAGAAACGCGGATACGGAAGTATGCGGAGACTATCATCGTGAAGGATGTTCGTTCGCCGGAGCGTCTGCTGGACGAGACGGCGCTGTTCCTCCATCGCGTCGAGGCGAAGCTGCCTGAGCAGAAACGAAGGATGCTCGAGCAGCTACACGATGCCGATGCAGTCATTGCGGGAAAGCGGATTCTCGTTGTCGATGACGACGTGCGGAATATTTTCTCGCTGACGAGCGTGCTCGAGGACCATGGGATGGTCGTTCGGTTTGCGGAAAACGGCAGGGACGCACTCGATGCGCTCAAGAGCGATCCCGAAGTCGATGCGATTCTCATGGACGTAATGATGCCGGAGATGGACGGCTATCAGACGACGAAGGCGATCAGAGACATGCCTGAGTTCAAGTCACTACCGATCATCGCGCTCACGGCAAAGGCAATGAAGGGTGACCGCGAGAAGTGCATCGCAGCGGGCGCATCTGATTACATCACGAAGCCGGTCGATACCGAGCAGCTTCTGTCCCTGTTACGCGTGTGGCTATACAAATAGATCCAACGGTTCCGTCCGCTGCGAGCGAGGAGTCGAGGTACGACCCCGAGCTCGAGCGTATCGAGATCGAGCTGCTGCTCGAGGGCATTTACCGAAACTACGGCTTCGATTTTCGCTCCTACGCTTACGCATCGATAAGGCGCCGGCTGTGGAAGCGGATCGAAGCCGAAGGGCTGGAGACGGTGAGCGCGCTGCAGGCCCGGGTGCTGCACGAGCCGCAGCTGATGGAGAAGCTGTTGCTGGACCTCTCCATCAACGTGACGGCGATGTTCCGCGATCCGTCGTTCTACCGGGCGTTTCGGGAGCATGTCATTCCGATTCTTCGTACATATCCTTTCATCAGGCTATGGCACGCGGGGTGCGCGACGGGCGAGGAAGTGTTTTCAATGGCCATTCTTCTTCAGGAGGAGGGCCTGTACGAGAGATGCAGGATATACGCGACCGATATCAACGAGGTCGTGCTGCAGAAAGCCAAGGAGGGAATATTTCCGCTGGACCGCATGCAGGAATACACGGAGAACTACATCGCCGCCGGCGGAAAGCGGGCCTTTTCGGATTACTACCTCGCGAAGTACGGTGGCGCGCTGTTCGACGACGCGCTTACCAAGAACGTCGTGTTCTCGCTGCACAATCTGGTGACCGACGGGTCGTTCGCCGAGTTCAACGTGATCCTGTGCAGAAACGTCCTGATCTATTTCGACAAGTCGCTCCAGGCTCGAGTTCACGATCTCTTCTACGAGAGTCTCGCGAAATTCGGAGTCCTCGTGCTGGGCAGCAAGGAGTCACTGCGCTTTTCGCCACACGAGGAGCAGTATGACCAGATCAACGGTCCGGAAAAGATTTTCAGGAAAGCGCGGTGAGTGATATTGCGCTGGTGGTTATTGGGGCCTCATGGGGTGGGCTCGCCGCATTGAGCAAGATCGTGGGAATGCTGCCCGCGGATTTCGCTGTCCCGATGGCGGTCGTTCAACATCGAAGCAAGCATAGTGACAATCTTCTTGCCGGTCTCCTGCAGGACGTGAGTGCACTGCGGATCGTAGACGTCGAGGACAAAGAGCCGCTGCAGGCAGGGAGTGTTTACATCGCCCCGGCGAACTACCATATGATGGTGGATCACGGGCACCTCACACTCACAACCGATCCGATGGTTCGGTTCAGCCGGCCTTCGATCGACGTGACATTCATGTCCGCAGGTGATGCATATCCGGGAAGGACACTTGGCGTTGTGCTAACGGGCGCAAATGACGACGGCTCGCGCGGACTCAAACACATAGTGAGCCGGGGCGGTCGCGCGATCATTCAGGACCCCGAGACGGCGGAGAGCAGGGCCATGCCGGCTGCAGCGCTCCTTGCGGTGCCTGACGCAGAGGTGCTTCCAATTGAGAAAATTCCCGGGCGCCTGGTTGAAATCACGGTGCATTCGCATGCCGGCGGTCGCAGGTGACGGAGGATCGTCGTGTAGAGCTGCTGCTGGTCGATGACCGGCCTGAGAATCTTCTTGCTCTCGAGGCGATACTCGAGCCGCTAGGACAGACGCTGATCTCGGCACATTCGGGGGAAGAAGCGCTCAAGTGCGTTCTTCAGCACGATTTCGCGTGCATTCTCCTCGACGTGCAGATGCCGGACATGAACGGCTTCGACGCCGCGCAGATCATCAAGTCGCGCGAGAAGTCGCGATACATACCGATCATCTTCCTGAGCGCGATCAGCAAGGAAGACGCTTATGTGTTCAAGGGATACTCGATGGGCGCGGTGGATTACGTCTTCAAGCCATTCAATCCCGACGTGCTCAGATCGAAGGTCGCAGTGTTTGTCGACCTGTATCTCAAGCAGCAGCAGATCATGGAGCAGGCGGACCTGCTCGCGGAGAGTGAGCGTCGTGAGCTCGAACTTCAACACCGCGCCGAGCTTCTCGAGTCAGAAGCGCGATCGGCAGCACAGCTCACGGAGCTCAATACTCAGCTTCAGTCGAGACAGAAAGAGCTCGAGCAGGCGATGGGAGTGCGAAACAGGTTCTACGCTTCGATGAGTCACGAGCTGCGGACACCGATCAATGCAGTGATCGGTTACAGCACGCTGATGATCGACAACATCTACGGCCCGCTGAACGACAAGCAGCGCGAGGGGTTACAGCGAACGCTGAAGGCCGCGCGCCATCTTCTCGAGCTTGTGAACGATGTTCTCGACCTTTCGAAGATCGAAGCCGGCAAAATCGAGCTCGCGCTTCAGTCGGTCAGCATTCCGTCGCTCATCGAAGATCTGTTCGTGACTGTTCGTCCGCTGGCCGACGAACATGGGACGAGTCTCTCGTTCAATCACCCCGACGAGTCAGTCACGGTGGTCACCGATCCGCGACGGGTACGACAGATACTTCTCAATCTGCTTTCGAACGCAATCAAGTTCGGGATGAAGAAGCCGATCGAAGTATCGTGTGAGCGAACCGACGATGGCGGCGTCAGCGTTTCGGTGCAGGACGAAGGAGAGGGAATCTCGACCGAGGATCAGTCCCGGATTTTTGAGGAATTCGTTCAGGTCTCGCCGACGCAGCAGATGGGTACCGGCCTGGGCCTGCCAATTTCGAGGCGCCTTGCTACGCTGCTCGATGGGACTCTCGAAGTCCAGTCGACTCCCGGGAAGGGCAGTGTTTTTACGCTCATTCTTCCGCGCGAAGGGCAGCCCCGGGTGTACGATCCGGTAGAAACGCCGTCCGCCGTCGGGGCCGGAAAGAGGGGTCCCGAGACGGATGCCTCAGAAGGGGTCAGGGTGGCATAGAGCCTGCCCTCTAAGGATGCCTGGTCGCACGTTGCGGCCGTCATTCGGGAGGAAAAAATGAGAAATTTCGCAAAGTATGTTCTGGTTCCGGCGGCCATTCTGGCAGTAGGGGCTTGCCGACCTGAAGATAGCGGCAAAAAGGTGGATGACGCCCTCAATGCTGACCTGACACTGGCCGCTTCGGCGCGCCCGTACACGGCGATGGACAGCATCTCGGCGATGGAGCGCGCATACGCGGCGCAGGGCCTTGCTCCGGTAGGTTACGCGCCCAACGGTGCCCCGGTCTACAGCCAGCCGGTACAGCAACGGGTCGTTTACCGCGATCGTCCGGTTTACCGCTCATCGGGGAGCTCGAGCTCCGGGACGGTCCGCCGCCCGACGGTAACGCGAGTGAAGCACACCAAGCGTGATGCCGCGATCGGCGCCGCAGCGGGTGCCGCGATCGGCGCCGTAACGAGCCGCGATAAGCTGAAGGGTGCAGTGATCGGCGGTGTCGCCGGCGCGGTCCTTGGTGGAGTGCTCGGCAACAACGTCGACATTACCAAGCGGTAAGCATCTCGAATCTGGATGGGGCCCCCATGCTTCGGCGCGGGGGCCTTTTTTTGGTGCCGGCGCCAATTCGGCAGGAGAGTGCCGATCACAAATATTCTCGTCGACTGTGATCGGTTTTGGGTGTGTGTGGATGTCTCGCCAAGACGTCCACTGAGGTGGACACACAGAAGTTTTTTCGGGACTTGTGCCATTCCGGATACAGCCTTACGATGCCGTTGTGAGAGAAAGAGAAAGTCGGTTGAAGGCGCTTTGTGTCGGTCGTCACCAGTTCCTGGCAGAGCATTTCGCGCGGTTTTTTGGCGATCTCGGAATAGAGACGAAACCGGCGGTTGGGCTTCATGGCGCTTCGGTGGAATCGCGAGATTTCGATCCCGATGTCGTCATCTGCGAGTACGAGCTGCTTGCGACGCTGCCGCTCGAGGTTATCGAGCGAGATGAGCTCCTCGCTCATGGTCCCCTGATTGCCGTCAGCCTCTCGAGGCGTCCGACCGAGCAGCACGTTCTCGACGTCAGCGGCATTGGCGGATTTCTGTACCTGCCGCTTCTTCCGCCCGAAGAAGCAATGCGCGTGATTTCAGCTGCTGCGGCTTCTGCGCGCAGCAAGTACGTACCGGCAGCCCCGACTACGTCCCCCAAGTCCCCTGTAAAAACCTGAACAAGGTTTTCGCCCCTCGGGGCTGGGCATTAAATTAGGGCTCATGTCGAGTGATCCGATCGCGAGCGTCTACAACGATGGCTACATCGCTGAGGTCCATGAGTCATATCGACGCGATCCCGCGTCGGTTGACGAGTCCTGGCGACAGTTCTTCCGTTTCGCGGAAAGCCTCGCGGGTACTCCTCCGGTTGCAGCAGCTGTGGCCGCCACCCCCGGTACGGTCGACGCCGGGCTTCTCAGAAAAGTCGCGAGTGCCGCTTCCCTCGTCGACTCCATCCGCGCATACGGTCACCTCTCGGCGGAGATCGACCCGCTCGGCAACACTCCGGTAGGCACTCCCGAGCTGACCCTCGAGTTCCACGGTCTTGCCGAAGGCGACCTCAAGCTCATTCCAGGCGCTGCGCTCGGATTCAACGAACCGACCGCGGCTGACGTCGTTGCGCGGCTCCGTCAGCTTTACTCGAGCAACATCGGCTTCGAGTTCGACCACCTCGGCGAAGCCGATGAGCGTGGATGGCTTAGAGAGCAAATCGAAAGCGGACGGGTTCACCAGCCGCTTAGCGCCGACCAGAAGAAGGCAGTCCTTCGCCGTCTTACCGAAGTCGATGGACTCGAGCGGTTTCTCGGAAGAGCGTATCTGGGGTACAAGCGCTTCTCGATCGAAGGCACCGACATGATGGTGCCGATGCTCGACACTGCGATTGCATCGGCCGCGAATTTCGGTGCGCGCGAAGTCGGCATCGCGATGGCTCATCGCGGCCGCATCAACGTGCTCGCTCACATTCTCCAGAAGCCGTACAAGAGAATCTTCGGCGAGTTCGAAGGAAGGCACGCTTCGACAAGCGCTGAGAGCGAGACGGGCGACGTGAAGTACCATCTGGGATTCACAGCGATCAAGAAGATCGGCGACAAGGAAGTCACCGTCTCGCTGATTCCGAACCCGAGTCATCTCGAGTTTGCGAACCCGGTTCTTCAGGGAGTGGTTCGCGCGCGCCAGACGCTCATTCCTTCGGAGACCGATCGCGACGAGTCGTCAGTCGTTCCGATCAGCATTCATGGCGACGCTGCATTTCCCGGCGAAGGAGTTGTGGCCGAGACGTTCAACATGTCGGGGCTTCGGGGGTATCGCGTGGGTGGCACGCTGCACATCATCGCGAACAACCAGGTCGGGTTCACGACAGATCCTACCGATGCTCGCTCGACTCACTACGCGAGCGATCTCGCGAAGGGGTTCGAAGTGCCGATCGTACACGTCAACGCAGAAGATGCGAACGCGTGCATTCGCGTGATGGAGCTCGGCGTCGAGTACCGCGCGAAATTCGGCAAGGATTTCCTGGTCGATCTCGTCGGTTATCGTCGTCACGGACATAACGAAACGGACGAGCCTGCATTCACGCAGCCGGCGATGTACACGCAGATCAGGTCGCATCCGTCGCCGCGGGAAGTGTGGGGTCAGCGTCTTTCCGAGGAAGGCCTTGTCAGCGCGGATGATGTGAAGAAGCTGGATGACGAAATCGCAGCTGAGTTCCAGATAATCAAGGACAGTGCATCTCCGAGTGATGGAGAGAAGGTCGGGCCGGGTCAGGTAGTAAAGCCGACCGATTCTGCCGATGGTACCAAAGACAAGCCCCGTGCCGATCAACTCATAGCGTTGAATGAGCAGCTGCTCGTGTGGCCGCAGACCATCAATCCGAACAGCCGTCTCGCGAAGACCTTGAAGCGTCGTCGTGAGGCAGTCGGCGATGCGGGTGGAATTGACTGGGGTCATGCAGAAGCGTTGGCATTTGCATCACTACTCGTTGAAGGCAGGTCGATCCGAATGTCCGGCCAGGATGTGGAGCGTGGAACGTTCTCTCACCGGCAGGCGGTTCTTCATGACGCCGAGACGGGTGAGACATACGCGCCGCTTCAGCATCTGCCTGACGCGCGCGGAAAATTCGAGATCTACAACAGTCCGTTGTCAGAGACGGCAGTGCTCGGATTCGAGTACGGTTTCAGCACTGCGACGAGAAACGCACTCGTATTGTGGGAAGCGCAGTTCGGCGATTTCGTGAACGTTGCGCAGCCGATCATCGATCA
>JBDTNA010000124.1:0-8515 GCA_039933985.1 Gemmatimonadales bacterium
GAGAACGCTTGCCCTACAGAACGGCGTTCCAATCGTTCCGGGAACGACTGAGCCGTTGCGGGACGCAAATGCGGCAAGGGCAGCCGCTGTTGAGTTTGGATATCCCGTGCTGTTGAAGGCTGCAGCGGGGGGCGGCGGAAAAGGAATGCGGGTGGTTCGCGAGGAGTCAGAGCTCGAGTCATCGCTCGACGCCGCCCGCCGCGAAGCGAAGAACGCGTTTGGCGACGACGCGGTCTACGTCGAGAAGTACATCGAAGGACCGCGGCACGTCGAGATTCAGATTCTCGCCGATGCGCATGGAAATGTTCTCTCGCTGGGTGAGCGCGAATGCTCCGTTCAGCGCCGTCATCAGAAGATGGTCGAGGAGGCGCCGAGCGTTGCCGTGTCGCCCGAGCTGCGACAGAAGATGGGGGAGACTGCGGTCCGGGCTGCAAAAGCGGCGGGTTATGTGAATGCCGGAACCTGTGAGTTTCTGCTCGACAAGAACGGGAACTTCTATTTTCTGGAGATGAACACGCGCCTTCAGGTCGAGCACCCGGTCACCGAGCTTGTAACCGGCATCGACCTCGTGCAGTGGCAGATTCGCATCGCGTCCGGAGAAAAGCTTCCGTTCGTTCAAAGCGAGATCGTTCCGCGCGGCTGGGCAATCGAGTGCCGGATCACGAGCGAAGACACAGCCAATGGATTTCTGCCTTCGACGGGGCGGATTCTTTACATGCACCTGCCGAGCGGACCCGGGGTCAGATGGGATGGCGGAATAGAGACCGGGAGCGAAGTCGGCCTTCATTATGATCCGATGCTGGCGAAGCTCATCGTCTGGGCGCCGGATCGTGAGCTGGCGATCGAGCGGATGCACCGGGCCCTCCTCGAGCTGACCATCGACGGCGTAGAGACATCGCGCGATTTCCATCTTCGCCTGATGGAGGATCCTGAGTTCAGGCGAGGCGAGATCGAGATTCAGTGGCTCGAGCGGCGCCTTCCCAGCCTTACGGCGGTGTCTCCACCACCAGAGACGATTCGCGCTGCGGCGATAGCTGCAGCTCTGTTCGCCGACAGGGACCGGAACCGCGGCTCGTCCAGTCGGCAGCCTGGGTACGCCGATAGCGCCGAGGTCGAGCAGGTCGCATGGCGCCGGGCGGCGCGACTGGAAGGCCTAAGCTGATGTCGCAGATGATCACGCTCGAGATCGAGTCGATCGCTGCCGGCGGCGATGGCGTCGGCCGAAGCAACGGACTGGTTGTGTTCGTGCCGAGAACGGCGCCTGGTGAATTGATTACCGCGCGAATAAGCGGAAAGGGAACGTTCGCCCGCGGAATGCTGCGCACCATCGCCCGCCCGGCTGATGAGCGAATCGAGCCGGCCTGTCCTCACTACACGATCGACAAGTGCGGTGGCTGCCAGATCCAGCATATGACGTATTCATCGCAGCTTCGGGCCAAGCAACGGATCATCCGCGACGCGATGGAGCGGATCGGAAAACGGAAGACATCTCTGTGCGAAGTGAGGCCGAGTCCCGAGGAGTGGCGCTACCGGTCGAAGCTCACCCTGGCAATGCAACAAATGTCGACCGGGGAGTGGATCGCCGGACTTCATCCATATGACAATCCGTCCCGAATCTTCGCACTCAAGGATTGCCCGATAACGGACAGCGGCATCGTTGCGACGTGGAAAGACATCATGAATCAAGCGCGCTTTTTCCCGCCTTCTCAGTCGCTCAGGGGGAGCGTGAGGATAACCGGCGACGGTCCTGTATTTGTGATGATGGGCGGAACGAAATGGCCGAATTCGGCAGACTTTTTTGCGAGTGTGAAATCGCTCGCCGCTGCATGGTGGGAGAACGAAGACGGAGCGAGAAGAATCGTCGGTGATCGTCGTCCCACGCGCTCATTGCAGCCTCCCGTCGCCTCCTTCGCGCAGATCAACAAAGAGGTTGCAGTGGAACTCAGAAGGCACGTTGTGGCAACGGTTTCCGCATATTCACCTAAAGTATTGGTTGATGCTTATTCGGGCGCTGGCGATACGGCAATCGCGTTCGCACGCAAGGGCATCAAGGTCACAGCGATAGAGCTCGACAACGACTCCGCGCGCTGGTGCGCATTGAGGCTTCCTGAGGGCTCGGTTTCGCTCCGCGCGCGCGTTGAAGAAGCGCTCCCGAATCTGCTTCCCGCCGACGCTGTTGTCTTGAACCCGCCGCGCGCTGGCGCAGATCAGCGAGTCACCGAAGTGCTCGAGTCGGCTGAGGTCAAACCGAAGGTCGTGGTCTATATCAGCTGCAATCCGGCCACGCTGGCCCGCGACGTGGCCAGGCTTCCGAGCTACCGTGTCAACTCGATCGTTCCCTTCGACATGTTCCCTCAAACATCGCACGTCGAGACAGTGTGCGAGCTCGTTCCGGACGCATGAAATTCATCGTCGACCTGAACGGCGAGCGGCACGAAGTCGATGTCGACGGTGGTAAGGTGACCGTCGATGGCGAAGTCACGGCGGCGCATCTCGAGGACGTCGAAGGCACTCCCGTCCGGCTCGTGACCATCGGCACCGAAGTCCATCGAGTCGTCGCTCGGCGGGGCCCGACGCGTGGCACATACACGCTCTGGGTTGATGGTTATCGATTCGAGGGCGAAGCTCTCGACGAGCGAACGCGAGCGATCAGGGACATCACGGCGGCGGCGTCCAAATCAACCGGTCCCGCGCCGGTCGTAGCTCCAATGCCGGGGCTCATCGTGCGGGTGAACGTCGCCGTCGGAGATGAAGTTCAGGCCGGCCAGGGTCTGGTGGTGATGGAAGCGATGAAGATGGAGAACGAGCTTCGTACAACGGCGGCGGGCCGGGTGAAGAGCATCACCGCCGCCCCGGGGACAGCGGTGGAGAAAGGAACCGTACTCGTCGAGCTCGAAGCGGTCGCGCCACCACCACCTGACGCTTAGAACTTCTAGAACTCGATCCTCCCTCCCAGCTGAAGAGCAACCGGATCGACTCGCCGGCGGGGCGCCGCGAAAACTGACGACGGATCGGTGGACACGTAGTCGTCGATCGAAAGGTTTCTCTGAACAATTGCGTCGGAGCCGAGTGCGTTGAAGAGATCGCCGGTGAGGATCCAGGCGAAACCCGGCGTCTTGAAGCGTCGCTCGATGCGAAGATCGAGATTGCCGTGCGCCGGATATTTTCTGGAGCCGCGATCCTCTAGCAGGAATGTCTGACCGAGCGCCGACGTCAGGACGACATCCGGCAGGATCGTGCGGTCTGAAGCGAGAATCGAGAAGCGTGGGGTCAGTGTGAAGTTCGGCGTGTAATGCTCGCCCGAGGAAAACGTCGCGAACGCGCCGCCACTGAATCCGTACAAAAGCTTTCCGGTAAACCACGCCTTCGTTTCGACTGCGGAATACTCGGGCAGCAGCCCTTCCATGTGCGGCTTCTCGTTTGGACGCACCCACGGTCCGGCGCTGAAGCTCGTGCCGGTTGTTCCGAATCCAGTCAGACCAGCGACGTTTCCGTAATGCCTGGTAAACGAGATGGCTCCGAATCCATTCCATCGAGAGTGTTCGGTTCTGAGCGACACCGACACCTGATCGAACCTTCGCTTGGCGCCATCGATGGTCGTGAGCACAATGTCGCGGACGAACGTCAGACGGTCGATATCGCGAAACTGGAAACCGGGCAGCGGCGGCAGGGACACAGGGAAGAAGTCCCGACGCCGAATCAGCTCGTTTCGAATATCCTCATTTGAAACGAGTATCTGCGGAAAGACGAGCTCCTTCGCGAACTGATCGAACACCTGGGTGTTGCCAATGCGACCGCGCACGCGGACGTCGCGAAACGCACTGTAATTGTTGTCGAGATTTCGGTCGATGAGACCGACGATGTCCTTGTTCAACCGGTTCGTGTACGCAAGCTCGAGCTTCCAACGCGGTCCGAAATTCTTTTCGAGACTGAGGATTGTCTGATCCACATACGGCTGTCGGTAATTCACGACCCTGCCGGCTTCATTGAGAATCGAAATCGACGGCTCGGGGGAAAAACCCGTGAACCGATTCAGATTCTCATCGCGTTGCGAGGGAGTGAATACTTTCCGCGAATCGGACAGCGTAGGACCCTGGAAGTAAAAGCGCTCGTTGCTGTATGAATCGGCCCCTTCGGCGCGGTCGAACAGAACGCTGTTCATACCCTGGTGATATCGGCCCCAGTGGGCTTTTAGCACGAGGCTGTTGCGTCCCGAGACATCCCACGCCACGCCAAATCTCGGATCGAACGCCTGATGCTGGGCAGCAAGGAAGCGACTCTGCGTCGAATCGGACGGCGTCAGCCAACCCTTCCAGCGTCCGTATCTGACACCCGGCGTGAAAGTCAGATTCGGTAGCAGGGTCAGATAGTCCTGAACGAATACCGCGCCGTCTTCGACGTCGGACTTGATTCGAACCTCACCGCCCCACGCGCTTCCAACTTCGAGCCATGAGAGGGGCCGGGTCGGATCGACTGAACCGGTTGACTGGTTCACATATGGGTACCATGTCAGTCCACCATTGCGCGTCTTCTGATCGCTCCAGTGTCCGCGAGTGTATTCGGTTCCAACGACGACCTGATTCTCGCCGCGCGAGAACGAGTTTTTCTTTTTCCACGTCAGGTTTGCACTGATGCTCATCGGCTTCACGCGCTCATTGAATGCCGAGTTCTGGTAGACAGGGATTCGTCCCGTGCTGAACAGCTCGAGCGCTGGAACTGAATCACCTTTCTGCCCGAGCCGGGACGCGCGCGAGCTGAATCCTCCGACTCGCGCGTCCAGCGACGTCGTTACTCCGGTTCGCGTCCAGGATGCCGCGAAGTACCGCGTCGGCGAGCTTAGTCGCCGAGCCGCGGCGACGTCGTCGATTCCATTCAGGTCGGCGCAATGGACACGGTTGTCGTTAGCGCCGGCAAGAAGATCGATTCTGTCGCGCAGTCCCGGCGCGAACGTGATCTTTGCGATTCCGCGAACATCCCTGTGCTCCTGCTGCGCCGACCGGAAATCAGTTTCGGCTGCCGTCGTCAGGTCCGAAAGCTGAATTCCGCGATCGATGATTTGTGCCGCGAGAAAGTAAAAGACGCGATCGCGTACAAGCGGACCGCGAACGTCACCGCTGAACTCTCGCCGCATGATCTGCTGCGCGCCTTCTTCATTCGCATGAATGTTCGAGCCGGAGAGCGCGGGTGACACGTAGTTGGCGCGAAACGCTCCTTGAAGGGTGTTCGAGCCCGTCTTCGTGATGGCGTTTATCAATCCGCCCTGAAAGCTCCCGTATTCAGCGCCCGCGCCCAATCCACGGACCTCGACGGTTTCGATCCAGTCAATGCTCGGGTCGAGGAAGTTTCCGCCGACGCCGGGATGGTTTACGCCGACACCATCGAGCTGATAGTTGTTTGCAGCGCTGCCTGCGCCGCCCCAGAGAAAGCCTTTCCGCGCTCCAGGAAGGAGATCGACGACGCCGGCCGCATCGCGCGACATCGGAACGAGCTTCACATCGGCGATCTCGATGCGTCGAGCGATATCGGCCGTTGTCGGATCGATGGCGGTTGGGCTTACCGTCACGATTACAGTAGAGAGCTGAGTCGCCGAAGTTGCGAGCGTGATTCGCACGTCAGCGGTCTGACCGGCGGTGATGCGAAGCGATTGCCGAACGGCCTCGCGATATCCGATGCGCCGCGCTCTGAGCTTGTAGAGTCCGGACGGCAGCTCGCGCAGCGAGAAAACGCCGGACGAGGTGCTCGTAACTTCGCGCAGCGACGTTCCATCGGCGTGAGATACACTGATCGTCGCATCTGCTATCGGTTTTCCGGACTCGTCTGTAACGGTGCCGGAAAGCGAGCCGGAGACGGGCGCCTGCTGTGCCGCCAATGGGTACACCGAAAATGTGAATGCGGCTACTGCCGCCAGTGAGGTGCGCGCTGCAAGTGACCACGTCTGGTTCATCAAGTTTCTCCGGCCAGTCCGAGTGACGGGTCTGGCAGACGAATGGGTGTGCGCGCTATGGAGCTTCGCGCTCCCAACGTAGGTGTGGGCCATTACGAGTGCAATCTGCAGGCACTGCCCAGAAAAAGCGGCGCGGTTGTTGCGCCAAAATGTGGACGCAGTCTTTCGCCATGTATGTACCGGAGTCAGTCATGAGTGCAGTTCGTCCACTTTCCGTTTTGACGTTAGCGCGGATCCTGGGGTTAGATGCATCATCGAGGGACGACGGTTCGATTGTGCAATACTCGTGGGACCTGAATCGTTTTCCGAATCCAGCCGCCACCGGAAAAATCATAAGTGCGACCTACCCGCATGGCGGAAATCGGACGATCACTCTGACGGTAACTGATAACGGCGGCAAGACGGGCAGTATTACGAAAGGTCATAACCCCGAGGGGGTAATGCGCCTCACGCAAATTCATTTGGCATCATGGAGTCTGTCATGAACGTTGTAAAACGTGGTTCTGCGCTGACGCTTGCGCGCGTGGTCGTCTTCGCCGCAGCGCTTGTCGCCTGTTCTGAAGAGCCGGCGAGCGTGGCGACGAACGAACAACCGGCGATTCGGGCGCCGCAGTTTGCTGTATCGCCGCCCCCCGGAGCGTCACTGACAGTGCAGGTGACTGTGCCGGTCAGCATGAGATCGTCTCCATTCAACGTCGACCGCTTCCTGACGATTCCGCCGAATTTCGGCATCGCTGTATTCGCCCGTGTCGGCGGCGCGCGCTTCATGGCTGTTGCGCCCAACGGCGATTTGTTCGTGTCGAACCCGGGTGCTGGCGCTGTCTATCTATTGAGACCGAGCACGACTGGCGGAGATCCAGCTCAATTCACCTGGGCATCGGGGCTTTACAAGCCGCACGATATCGTGTTCGCAACGATCGGTGGGACGACGTACGTGTATGTGGCCGAGGGTGACAAGATCGCGCGATACACGTACAACGCAGCAGTCACGACAGGGCAGGGCCGCCAGGTAATCATCTCCGGACTGCCCAACGCGAGCAGCCCCGAGCTCGGCGGAAGTTACGGACATGAGCTCAAGAACATCGCAGTCGACGCGGCAGGAAAACTCTACGTGTCGATTGCGTCGACGTGCAACGTTTGTCTCTCCGATACGCAGAGCAGTCCGGTAAGGGCGGCGATCTACGTCTACAACGCTGACGGCACTGGAGCTCGCCTCTTTGCGCGCGGACTTCGCAACGCGGAAGGAGTTGCGGTTATTCCAGGTGCGTCAGACCTCTGGGTCGTCGTCAACAATCGCGACAACATTGCGTACCCGCTCCAGAACGATTGGAATGGCGATGGCAGCAACGACTACGGCAAGGTGATGCAGTCGTATGTAGACAATCATCCGCCCGATGAGTTCACTCGCGTGCGCGACGGAGGCAACTACGGCTGGCCCTTCTGCAATCCGAATCCCGATCTCGCGACGGGAGTGAACGACATGCCATTCGATCGCGACGTCGAGATGAACGCCGACGGTACGCGTCTCAATTGCACGACGGCGGACCGGATCAACAAGGGAATTCAGGCGCACTCTGCACCGCTGGGACTCACGTTTCTTCAGGGCACGAACGTGCCGGCTTCGTATCGTGACGGAGCCGTTGTACCGCTTCATGGGTCGTGGAATCGCGCGGCGAAAACCGGATATAAGGTCATCTTCTTCCCGTGGGATCCCGCAACGCTGCTGCCCGGTGACCAGATCGATCTCGTCTCGGGTTGGCTTTCAGGTGGAAGCAACTGGGGACGGCCGGTCGATGCAGCGGTTGCACCCGACGGAGGCATCTACATCTCCGATGATCAGAGTGGAGCGATCTACAAGCTGAGCTACAACCTCGCGCCGCCGCCGCCGCCGCCGCCGCCGCCGCCACCGGCACCACCGCCGCCACCGGCTCCGCCGCCACCGCCGCCACCGGCTCCGCCGCCACCGGCTCCGCCGCCACCGCCGCCACCAGGATCGGTTGCGAGGCTCACGTCGAGCTGCTCCGGATTCAACTGCTCATTCAATGCGAACACTTCAACGGGTGCCACGTCTTTTGGATGGACGTTCGGGGATGGAGCGAACGGTTCGGGAGCGCTCGTGTCGCACACATACGCCAAGAAGGGGAACTACACTGTCACGCTGAATACCCAGCCGGCGGGCGCACAATCGAGTGCCTCCAAGCTGATCAGATGCAATCCGAAAGGATGCTAGTATCGAAAAGCTGCGGATTGCGGACTGCGGGCTCACTGCGGACTCCGGTCTGCGGACAACCTGCGGACTGCGGGTCCGCGCATTTGAGCTTCAGACGATACGCAGGGTGCAGTCAATCCGAAATCAGCGGTTAATTCGAGGGCCGGAGTCCGAAGTTCAGTACCGAAGTCCGCAGGTAATTCGCAGTCCGAAATCCGCAGTTAGTCCGCAGGCCGAAGTCCGGAGTTCAGTCCCGCCATCCGCACTCCGCAGCCGTTACAGTCAGGTTGACGTAAGCGAATGGCATCGGTAAGTTTAGAGGCTGTCCCAATTCGTCACCAACAGTATTCGCCGGCTCCCCC
>JBDTNA010000125.1:0-8458 GCA_039933985.1 Gemmatimonadales bacterium
TGCCCGCCGCCGTTCGGTAGGACGTAGAGTTCCAATGACGGCGAGCGTGGCACGAATCGCGGCCCCGGCCGCAGCTGAAGCCGCGGAATCCTTTTGGATTCCCGCGGCTTTTTGGTGTTTCCGACTTTTTTGCAACAGGAAGACGAACTACGAAAGTATTGACTGGCCTCGGTGGTAAAATGCAGTTGCTGTTTCCGATCGAAAAACTGTGGCTATTGGATAAGAGCCCGCGCATCGAGCCGCATCGCATTGAACGCGTCGGCGCTGAAGCGGTTCTCCTCGGTCTCAGCTTTCCCGACAAAATCGCCCATCGCAGTTCCGCTCAGTCGATTGAAGAATCGGAGAATCGCGCTCTCCTGAACCGTTGCTGATGTGCGGCGCCCGATGATGCTCTGGCGACCAGGCGAATCCTGAAGCGCGAGACGGAACATGATTCCATTGCCCTGGAACGGACGGCGAAGCGGCGTCTTGATCAGGAAGCCGACGGTCGGCGGCAATTTCCAGTCCGGCTCTTTCGTGTAGCGAATGAACCAGCCGCGCTCGCGATCACCGTGGATAACATTCATGTCGCCAATCATCTTGCTAAAGCCGACATGAAAGAGAAGAATTTTCGTGCTGAATTCCGACTGGAGCACGAGGTCATCTGGAATCGGGCGAATCGGCCCTGAGAGAGGAGCAAACCGGCCGTTGATCGATCGCAGCTTCAGGGTCATGAAGTTGTTCGCTCCGGCAAGCTCGATCCATGGAGTGCCGCGCTTGTCCATGACGACTGATTTGTAGCGCGACTCCGTCGAGTACTTATCCAGATACGCGGCGAACGCCGGCATCGTCGGCTTGAGCTTCGCAGGGTCGAGACGGATGCCCAGCGTGATCGTCGATGCGCCGTCGGCATCAGTCAAAACTTTTAGCGTGTCCAGGACAAAGAGTCTGCCTAGTGCCGCAGTCGTTCGCGGAAAACTTTCCCGATAGTCGGCTCGAATCGCGGCAGGCGTTCGGCGCTCCGCCGATTTCATGAGACCTGCTATGACGTTTGCGATGTCATTCGCTGAGATCGCTCCTGCAGCGATTTCAACATTCGTGTACCACTCGAACTCGCCGTCCTTGACCTTCTTCAGGATCATTGTGTGACGTGAGTCACCCGGCTCGTTTGCGAGAGTAGTGGTCGGCTTTGCGGTGAAGAGATAGCGATTATTCCCGAACTCTCCTTCAACCGTCACTGTGCGCGCGCCGTCGGAGCTCATCTGTGTCCACACTGATGTGTCGTTGTAGATGACCGATGGTGTCAGCGCGTTCTTGCCGAGTTTCCCGCGAGCGACAGCGAATTTGGGATTCCGCTGCACGTTTGTGAATCGCTGCGCGATTCCGCCGAACAGACCTTCGGCGTTTGCGCGAGCCGCGGGAATTGTCGGGCCGAACGCGGGGCCGACGTCTCGACAGGCGGAGCCGATGCTTGCGACCCCGATCAGTGTCGTCACGCGGAGAAGGCGCATTGCGATGCGCCTTCTCGGAGTATCAATCGGGCTTGGACTACTATATAGAAGACCGGGGGGCATGGCCGCTCAGTTACGTGGTTTGTCGCGCAGTCAAAGTTCTACCCCGGAGGGGTGTTCTGGAACCCAATTGAACAAAATCGGGGTAATGACTAAGTTGGGTTATCTGCCTCGGGCCCGTCTTCGAGGCAGTTTCTTGCCCCTTGGTGTAACTGGCAACACGCCTGATTCTGGATCAGGAGAGTCGGGGTTCGATCCCCTGAGGGGCAACTTACAAAGCCGCATAGACGTAACCGTCATGCGGTTTTGCCTTTAAATGAGGCTCATCGTGTGGCCTTCCTGCGGGACAGGTGAGCCAAAACCGAACTCCGCCGAAAGGAGCGGGAAGCGCCACAAACCCGACCTTAGTGCGGCGGCAGCGGTTCCGATAGATATGCGTTTCGCTTTGCCTCCCATCTGAGGGCAGCGACACTGTCGAGTATCAACGCACACGCCGCCGATATGAACGCCAGCAGCATCAAACCCGTTGCGAGAATCGCTGTCGGAAACCGCGGAACCAATCCCGTTCGCAGGTAGGTAACGAAAAGCGGATACGCAAGTGTCAACGCCGCCGCGGCAAACCCAAGGGCAAGGCAGCTGAAGAACAGAAGAGGCCTGACTTCTTTCAGGAAGTAGAAAGTAATCCTGAGAATTCGGATCCCGTCTCGTGTCGTTTTAAGCTTGCTTTCCGAGCCCTCGACGCGCAGCCCAAAAGGCGCCGGCATCTCGACCATAGGAATTCTTATGTTGAGGGCGTGGATTGACAGCTCTGTCTCGATTTCGAAGCCTGTCGAATAGCCGGGAAATGATTTCACGAAGCGTCTCGTCATTGCGCGGTAACCGGAAAACACGTCCGTCAACTGACGTCCGAACAACGCGGCGATCAGCGCCGCAAATCCCTGGTTACCGGTCTTGTGCCCCCTGCGAAAAATTCCTGCGACCTCATCGAGCCGCGTCGCAACCACCATGTCGAGATAGTCGTCGAGCAATCGAGTAACCATCGCTGGGGCGGAGGCCGCATCGTATGTCCCGTCACCATCCACCATGACATACACGTCGGCATCGATATCGGCGAACATCCTCCTCACCACGTTTCCCTTTCCGCGGCGTGTCTCCGAGCGGACAATCGCTCCTGCAGTCTTCGCAACTTCTCGGGTTTTATCGGTGGATCCGTTATCGTAGACGAAAATTGAGGCTTCCGGCAACGCCCGGCGAAACTCTGTTACAACACCGGCAATTGCCAGCTCTTCATTGAAGCACGGAATTAGAACGGCAACCTGAAGCCTTGAATATTTTTTCACTCGATGTGACCGGCTGCATTTTGACGCTGAAAAACAACCGGAACAAGCTTGACGCAAAGCAGCAGGATCGCTCCCGGCATGAGAAGAGAAAGCGCAACGAGGTAACGTTCCCAAGGAACCTCGACAAGTACCACCAGCAGCAATCCGCCGGCAAAATACTGGAATGCCAGTGACGCGTAACCGAGTGCCGGATCGAATCGGGATGGCGTTGCGCCATTACCTCGAACCACTTGCCAGAATTTCGCAAATGTTGAGATAAGTCCCCACACCACAATCATGAGCGGAAAGAGAGTCCCGAGCACAGTACCCTTCGTCATCTCCGCAAGACCATGAGTCACATTCGCCGCGTCGGGAAAATCAATTACGCCGATGAGGAATATCGCGCCCACAAGCGATCCCAAAATTCGCCTGAAGTTCATAGACCTGACGTTGGCCCGGATCAACCCGCTAAAAGACCTTCCGACGAGCCCGAGAACCAGCAGTGAGAAGCACAATCCAATCGCCCAGCGGCCGGCCACCTCCCGGTGAAACACGTCGCGAAACGCTTTTTGACTAGCCAGACCGAGCCACCGAACGTACGCCATCTTACGACGGGCGAGTATAGTCGTCGAAAGTTCTTTAAGACTTTCGTTCACTTTTACCCACGCCGGATTCAACATCTGCCCGGCCGGAGCGTGATAGTACAGCCGCGTTGCAGGAATGGAAACTTCCCAGAGCGAAGGATCATAGCTCTCACTCCAGAATCTCAGCTGGCCGAGGTCCTTTTCCGCGCCCTCGCTGAAAACGTATTGTGGGTACACGTGCGTTAAGGCGTTCGAGGCCGCAACCTCTGCCCTCCTGTCGATGATGGCCTGTGCCAAACCTCGCATCTCTTTCGTCGGCAATGATGCAACGTCGTCGGCCCGCAGCGTAGCGGGAGTGGTGGCGAATCCCGCGAGACTGACTCCCCCGAAACTGACGAGTCCAAAGTGTCCGACCGCCGCAAACCTGAACGTCGCATAAGCAACGAGCGGGAGGATAGTAGCCAGTGCATTCGGCGCCATTTCCTTCAATAAAATCCAGCGGCTCAAGCCCGAGCGGAAAGAAGGGCTGACAAGCAGGATCGATACCGGGCAAAGTGCGATTAAAAAAAGGAATGCGGGGCGTGTCAGGATCGTGACGAATACCGCGGCGGCAAGGCAAATGCACCTCCGTCTGGACGGGCCTTTGGCAGCGAGGAGCAATGTCGCCGAGATAGCGAGAAGCGCGAACGACGTGCCCACTGTCTCACTAAGCATCGCCCCGCCGTATTCCTTGATCAGCGATGTGAACGGCAGGGGAATGGTGAGCAACAGCGCTTCCCACGGCCGGAAGCCTGCGAGAATTGTTGTAACGCAGAGCGTTAAAACGGATGCGGCGAAAATCAAGTTTTGAATTGCCGGTAACGCTCCATATGACGGGTCGATCCACCGTGCCATCGAAAGGATTGCCGGATATCCCGGCGGTCGTATCGAATTCAGAGACTGAGAAACATTAAACGGAGCTTCCGATATTGAGCGATAACTTACTGAATCGTTGAAATAGCTCACGTTGAATGAACCGTTTCGCTCTGCTATCAGCCAGCTGAAAGCAAAGGCGATGAAAACAAAGCCCAGTACAACAGCTTGGGTGTTCAAACGAGAAGAGGTATTCGAGAGCAAATTCATTTTCGATCAGTGAGCGTTAACAAGGAAGAATAAGAAAAAGAAGATTGCAGCCAGAGCAAGCCGAACGGCAACTCGCTTGCGGAGTTGGTCCGCCTGAATCTCCGCCGCCGCAGCCGATCAGGATCGAAAACGACAATAAGGGCGAAAGAACGATCGCGAGTCGCGAGCGTGGGATCCCGCAGGGCCTTAATGCGCCCGGCGAGGTATCACCTGGGTCATGGTCCAAACCAACTCCGTTCAAGGACGCTAAAGCTTCCTGACGAGCTGCGATGGTCAACAACCGTGGTGAGACGATCCCCTGTGGCGAATCGGCAAAACGAACGCAGCGCCCCACTGGTGGCGGGGTTAGAAGCCTCTCCGTTTCGGCCCGGACGAATCCAGTTGCGTCCAAACTAGACTGACCCCTAACTTGGCAACCCGGTTGTCAGGGGCATCTCTTACATGAGATTCTCATTTTGACGCGAGACGAGCTTCCCGAAGCGGACCCTGCACCGGCAACGCCTTCGTTGTCGGCACGATACCACGTCGAGCGCGAGCTCGGACGTGGCGGAATGGCCACGGTGTATCTCTGCACCGACTCGCAGGACGGGCGACTCGTCGCGGTCAAGGTTCTGCGACCTGAGTACGCCAACGCCCTCCCCGCAGAACGGTTCATCAGAGAAGTCGACTTCACGTCGAAGTTGAATCACCCGTGCATTCCAAAGGTGATCGACACCGGTGTGACCGGAGGCCTGCCGTTCTACGTGATGACGTACGTCGAAGGCGAGCCGCTTCGCAAAATCCTCGATCGGGAGAAAAAACTTCCGATCGATGAGGTCATCAGAATCGCCAAGGCGATCATCGAGCCCATGGGATACGCGCACGATCAGGGGATCGTGCATCGCGATATCAAGCCGGACAACATCGTCGTCGCACCGGACTGCGTTCACGTTCTCGATTTTGGAATTGCCCGAGCCGTCGTGGACGCCGGAGGTGAGCGACTCACACGCACCGGCCTGACGGTAGGAACTCCAGCGTATGTCAGTCCCGAGCAGGCACTCGGCGAGCGCACCATCGACCAACGCAGCGACATATTCTCACTTGGTTGCGTGATCTATGAGATGCTTGCCGGAGCCGCGCCATTCACCGGCGCGACAGCGCAGGCACTCGTCGCGCGTCGCTTCACATCGCCCCCGCGTCCGCTCTCCGAGCTGCGTGATGACGTTCCGGAGTCCGTCGCTCGCGTCGTCTCCAAAGCGATGGCGATATCTCCGAGAGACCGCTGGCAAACCACTGCCGAGCTTGGGGAGGCGTTGAGCGAGTCTGGCCTCGAGAAGAGAGCGGTCTCTTCCTCCGCACCCATCGCTGGCGTGGAACACGCCGACGACCTGCTCAATCGGTTGAAGACAATGTTCGCCGATTCATTTCAGATCGACCGGGAAATGAAAGGTGGCGGGATGAGCCGGCTCTTCGTGGCCAGGGATCTCGAGCTGCGACGGACGGTTGTGATAAAAATTCTCCCGCCTGATCTGACGAGTCCGATGATGCTAGCGCGTTTCCGCCGCGAGAGCGAAGTCACCGCGCGCCTTCAGCATCCTCACATTCTGCCGGTCATCTCGGCAGGAGTGAGAGAAGGTCTCGCGTACTACGTGATGCCATTCTTCGATGGCGAGTCACTTCGCGCGAGACTGAAGCGCGAAGGACCGCTTCCGGTCGCCGACTGCGTCAAGATTCTCGGCGAGATGACGGATGCGCTTTCGTGCGCGCACGAACGTGGTGTAATCCATCGGGACATCAAGCCCGAGAACATCCTGATACTCGGTGGCCACGCTGTCCTCGCCGATTTTGGAATTGCGTCTGCTCTCAGCGGCTCGAGCGATGAGTCGGGCGAGCGCATTACGGGCACGGGCATGTCGTTGGGCACCGTCGGATACATGGCGCCGGAGCAGGCCCTCGGCGACAGGAACGTCGACGGTCGCGCCGACGTGTATTCGCTCGGCGTAATCGGTTACGAGATGTTGTCGGGAGTGGCGCCGTTCACTGGCGAGACCGATCAGGAAATTCTGGTCGGTCATCTCACTCGTGATCCGGAGGAGCTGGAGAAACTTCGTTCTGACACGCCGGCCGGACTCGGCGCAGCGATCAAGAAAGCGATGCAGAAGACTCCCGCGTCGCGTTTTCAGAGTGCCGCAGAATTTCACGATGCGCTGAATGACTGGAAAGCGGCGCCCGCGGGAACTGCAACAACAACACAGGAATCGGCCCCGTCGCGCGTTTCAGCTGGCCGAATGAAGTGGTGGAAAGTTGCCCTGCCAATCGCGGCTGTCGCGGCGATCGCGAGCGGCGCCGTTTACGTCAAGGGACGCGATACGCGCGCCGTTGGCCCGACCTTCAATCCTCGAAACGTCGCCGTTCTCTACTTCCGCGACTTGAGTCCCCGGCACGAGCTTGCACACCTTGCGGATGGCTTCACCGAAGACCTGATCACGAAGCTTCAGGAAGTGTCAGCACTCGATGTGGTATCGAAGAATGGCGTTCAGCAAATCAGGCAGGCGGGACTCGAGGCAGACAGCGCCGCGCGAATTTTGAAGACCGGCACGCTTGTTCAGGGAAGTGTTGAACCTGTGGGAGACCGGCTTCGCGTCGCTGTCGAGTTGACCGATGGCTCAACTGGCAAGGAACTGGAGCGAGCGAGCTTCGAGTATCCCGCAAGCAATCCGTTGGCACTGCGAGAACGACTTGTGCGCGACGTATCGGACTTTCTGCGAAAGCGGCTCGGGGAAGAAGTACGACTCACTGAATGGAAGGCGGGCACAAGTAACACCGATGCATGGGTGCTTGCCCAACGCGGCGAAAAACTCACGAAAGATGGAGAGGCACTCGCTGCGAGCGGAGATACGACCGCCGCAACTGCACGTCTGATTCTCGCAGATTCGATTCTCGCGCTCAGTGCGGCTCGCGATCGAAAGTGGATCGAGCCGACGCTGATGCGCGGAACGGCTGCGTTCCGTCGATCCCGCATATCGTCGACTCCGCCTGAGATGGCGCAATGGGCCGACAAGGGACTGGCATTCGCCACCCAGGCACTCGCGGCTGATTCAACCAACGCTGCCGCACGCGAGCTGCGCGGAACGCTTCACTATTGGAAATGGCTGAACGATCTCACAACAGATCCTAAAGACGCGGCCGAATTGCTGCGGTCGGCCGAAGTTGATCTGCGTGCTGCGGTCAAATCCGCTCCGCACAGGGGGAGCGCGTGGAGCGTCTTGAGCAGTCTCTTCGCGAACAAATCCGATCCGCTTGAAGCAGCGATCGCTGCACGACGGGCTTACGAGGAAGACGCGTACCTGTCGGCTGCTCCCGATATCATCTGGCGTCTCTACAGCTCTGCATACGACAACGAGCAATCGGTTCCGGCGAAGCACTGGTGCGAGGAAGGAGGGCGGAGATTCCCTGCTAACGCTCGATTTGTGCAATGCCGTCTGTGGTTGCTCACGCTGCGAGACACCAGGGCCAACATCGATTCAGCGTGGGCGCTTGTCGGTGCGCTTCACAAGGTCACGCCCGACGCGGAGTGGGAATTTGCAGGTCGTGAGGCACCGACTCTCGTTGCTGCCGCGCTCGCACGATCGGGAATGGCGGACAGCGCGCGGCGCGTTCTGGTTCGCTCACGAGGTGATGCGAAGGTAGATCCAACGCGCGACCTGCTGATTGACGAAGCGCTCGTACGCGTGATCCTCGGCGACAAGGACGAAGCTCTGCGATTGCTGAAGACATATCTCGTCGCCAACCCCGAGCATCGGGCGGGAATGGCCGAGACTCAGTCGTGGTGGTGGCGCGATCTGAAGAATGATCCGCGTTACAAAGAAATGGTGGGCAGCGGCAGCTGACATCTCAGTCAGAAGGGAAGGATTCTCCAATACGCGAGCAACGACCCGCCGACGAGAAGTGAAGCCGCCACTCC
>JBDTNA010000126.1:0-8428 GCA_039933985.1 Gemmatimonadales bacterium
CGCCTGTTGAACGAGACTCTATCCATGATCCCGCAGTGAGTACGGCCGAGCCGATTGGGCCTCCGACGCGAATCGGAAAGCGGTCGAGCCGTAGGGACTTCCTCTTCGGTGGTGCAGCTGTCGCGGCAGCCTCGGCCGGCGCTCTCGCGATCATCACGAGCAAAGCCCCGCGCAATCCAACGGGTCCTGCGCGAATCCCGGGTTTCCAACCGATTACTCCGCCTGCAAACAACGTCGAGGCGTGGGGATCTCCGGAAATCCGGCTGGCGCGGCGAATCACGATGGGGCTGACGCCTGACGAAGCGGCATTGGCGCGCTCGAAGGGATTCAGCGGTTATCTCGAGTATCAGCTCAATCCAGAAGGAATCAACGACAGCTACGCCAGCGCCTTTGTCGCGACGAACTATCCCCAGATCGCGCAGCAGGGGACGGATCTTTACACGCTCGATTCGAATCTCGTTCTTCGCCAGCTCCAGGAAGCGACGCTCTTTCGCGCGGCATTCTCGAAGCGGCAGCTGGTCGAGCGCATGGTCGAATTCTGGACCGACCACTTCAACATCAGCATGCGTGAAGTCGGGTATCTCAAAACGCTCGACGATCGCGAAGTCATAAGAAAGCACGCGCTCGGAAACTTCCCGGATATGCTTCGCGCGAGTGCGCACAGTGCGGCGATGCTCGTGTATCTTGACAACAACACGAGCCGCTTCCCTCGCGTCAACGAGAACTACGCGCGCGAGCTCATGGAACTCCACACGCTCGGTGTCGATGGCGGCTACACGCAGACTGATGTTGCCGAAGTCGCGCGCTGCCTCAGCGGATGGACCATCAAGGGACGCGGTGATTTCAACTTCGATTCCACCGGTCACGATTTCGGCGCGAAGAGCTTCCTCGGACAGACGATCGCTGCCGCGCCGGGGACGGGCGCCGCTGCCGTGGCCGACGGAGACAAGGTTCTGAACGTTCTCGCAGCGCATCCAAGCACCGCGAAGTACATCGCGTCGAAGATGATCAGCTGGTTGTTGAGATATGATCCGCCGCCCGCGCTCGTAACGCAGGTCGCGTCGGTCTATCAGACAACCGGTGGCAACATCCCATCGATGATTCGCGCGATCCTGACGCCGGCGAATCTTGCGGCCGCTCCGGCAAAGCATAAGAGACCGTTCCACTTCGTCGCTTCTGCGCTGCGCGGGTTGAATCCAACAGTCACCAGCGTTGGCGGGATTGCCACGACGCGAATGAGTCTCGTCGGTCAGCAGTCGTTCATCTGGGAAACTCCCGATGGCTACCCCGACAAGGTGCAGTTCTGGTCAGGTCTCATCATGCAGCGCTGGGGTTTCGGCGACTACGTGACCGGTCTCGCAAGCGGCGAAGTATCGGTGGACGTTGCTCCGTTCATGAGAGTCAACACTCCCGATGCGATTGTGGCTGCGATCAATGTCGCGCTGTTCGGCGGCGAGATACCGCAGCGGGTATTCGACTCATTGCGTTTATACCTCGCCGGTGGAACGCTCAACGCCACGCGAGTGCGCGAGACTCTTGCACTCGCGATCAATTCGACGGCGTTCCAGTGGTACTAGCAGCAGCGGGAATGCGTGTTAACGGACGAGGATAGCTGAATGCACAACTGCGACAACGAAGGGTGCACTGAGTACAACGAGCTTTCCCGTCGTCAATTCGTGACGTGGTCGGCCGGCGCCGCATTGCTTGCGACGGTTGTTCCACCCTGGCTTCCCAAAGTCGTCCTCGCTGAATCGTTTGCGTCGGACCGCGATGTCATCATCTCCATATTCATGCGCGGTGGTGCTGACGGACTGTCAATCGTCGCGCCGTTCGCTGACCCCGAGTACTACCTCGGCCGGCCGACGATCGCGATTCCGCGTCCCGACAGCAGTCTCGCCACCAAGGGAATCGCTCTCGACGATCGGTTCGCGTTCCCGCAGGCGATGTCATCGCTGCTTGAAGCGTACACGGCGAAGGAGCTGTTGCTCATTCACGGTACAGGTTCAGTAGACACGACGCGCTCGCATTTCGATGCGCAGCGATTCATGGAAGTTGGAAAGCCGAGGGATCAAAACCTCGTAACGGGATGGCTCGGCCGCCATCTCGCGAGCTCCACTCCTGTGCGCACCAACGCACCGCTCCGCGCGTTGGGAATCGCGAACGGTCTAGCACAGACGCTGGTCGGCGCCCCTCAGACGCTGCCGATTCCGAATCCCGCGAATTTTGCGCTTGGCGGCGCCGCGGGGACGCGACAGGCAAGGCAGGACTGGCTCAAAGCCGATTACCAGAACACGCCCGATCCCGTGAAGTCGGCGGCGATCGACACTGTCGCCATCGTCGACCTTCTCAAGCTCATCAACTTCACGAGCTATGCTCCGGCGAATGGCGCTGTCTACCCGAACACGTCATTCGGCACGAGCCTTCGCTCGGCCGCCGCGTTGATCAAATCGGACATAGGTGTCGAGGCGATTCAGGTCGATGTCGGAGGATGGGACACGCATGCGTCGCAGGATCCGCTTGCCGGATCGATGGCGACGACGATGACCCAGTTCTCGTCGGCTTTGGGCGCGTTGTATCGCGATCTTATCGCCGGTGCGCAAGCGCAAAGCGTCACGGTAGTGATCGTGTCCGAATTCGGTCGCAACGTACGCGAGAACGGGAGCCGCGGGACGGACCATGGCCGCGGTAACGTGATGTTCGTGATGGGGAAGAGCGTTGCCGGCGGTCGCGTCATGACACAGAACTGGCAGTCACTCGCGCGCGAGAATCTCGAATCGCAGCAGGATCTAAAAGTTACGATCGATCACCGTGACATTCTGGCCGAGATCGTGAAGAACCGCCTGGCGAATCCGGCGCTGTCGTTTGTATTTCCGGATTTTGTGCCGACCACGCGAGGAGCAACGAAATAGAAAC
This sequence comes from Gemmatimonadales bacterium, assembly GCA_039933985.1. Taxonomy (GTDB): domain Bacteria; phylum Gemmatimonadota; class Gemmatimonadetes; order Gemmatimonadales; family Gemmatimonadaceae; genus UBA4720. Next base: position 2,914 of record JBDTNA010000126.1, read on the forward strand.
TACAGTCCGCAGTCGGGAGTCGAATCCTATTGAGTGACTGTAACCTGTCCCGACATGCCCGGATGAACACGGCAATCGTAGGGAAATACTCCCGCGGTTGAGAATGTCCGCGAGACGTTGGCGTTTCTGGTGACGGGGATGTTGGCCGGCGATCCGGTCATCGGAACGAAGACCACGTCGTGCTCGTTCGACGGAAATTCCCAGCGAATCGCTTCGCCCACACGAATCGTTGCATTGAATGGGCTGAACGCATTTCCGGGCATCGAGACAACGACAGTCCCGGGCGGATCGACGATTCCCCCGTTTTCTCCGCCTCCACCGCAGGCCAACGCCGCCAGGGCAATTGCAACGACTGGCACCTTCATCAACCGGGTCATGGGCTCGGTATCACTCCAATTCTGCGGTGTATTTCGTAATCTACGTTCGTTAGACGAACGACGACGCTATTCGTTTGCGCGGCTCGTGCTCCGATTGCAACTTCACTCATTCAGTTCCACCCGCGATTTACCATTTTTTCCAGACAGCATGGCGTTGAATCTCAATAAGACATGGCGCACAGTCTCAGGTCTCGTGTTCGCTGCGGCGGTCTCAGCGAATGCTGCGCAGGCGCAAGGTCAGTTCGCCCGTGATTCGCTGGTCAAATCGATTCTTGCCGACAGAGTAGCCTCGAAGCGCGGAATGGGCTTCGTCGTTGCGGTTCTCGAGAGAGGGAAATCGCCGCGCATCCAAACCGCCGGAGTCTCCGGACTCGACGGCGTTCCCCTCGACGGGAATACTGTTTTCGAGATTGGCTCGATCACCAAGGTCTTCACCGGAGCACTTCTCGCCGACATGGTATCGCGCGGCGAAGTGCGGCTCGATGATCCGATCTCGAAGTATCTTCCGACGACGGTGCGCGTTCCGTCACGCAACGGAAAGCAGATCACGCTGCTCGATCTTTCTACGCAGTCATCAGGACTGCCCCGGTTGCCGAACAACCTTCGCCCGGCCGATCAGGCAAATCCGTACGCCGACTACAGCGTGGCGCAGCTCTACGAGTTCCTCTCCGGCTACACACTCCCGCGCGCCATCGGCGCGAAGTATGAATATTCGAACCTCGGCGTCGGGCTGCTGGGCCATGTGCTCTCGTTGCGCGCGGGCAAGCCATACGGGCAGCTGATCAAGGAACGGATTCTCAATCCGCTCGGCATGAATGACACCGGTATCGAGTTGAGTCCGTCGATGAAATCGCGAATGGCCCAGGGATTTGATGCCGCTGGAACTCCGATGCACCTGTGGGATTTGCCGACTCTCGCCGGTGCGGGTGGGTTGCGCTCGACCGCGAACGACATGCTCAAATTTCTCGCGGCCAATCTCGATTCATCCAGTGCACCGTTAGGAAAAGTGCTGACGCGCGCCCGTACGCCTATCCGCGAAGCTGACCGTCCGGGCAATCGCATCGGACTCAATTGGCACTTTGTCGACGTGTTCGGTTCTACGCTGACATGGCACAACGGTGGAACGGGCGGCTTCAGAACTTTCATCGGAATCGATGAATCGAGGCATCGCGGAGTGATCGTCCTCTCGAACTCCACGATTACGCCCGATGACATCGGATTTCATCTGCTCGTTCCGCAGATTCCGCTCGACGGTCCGGTCACTGCACCCAAAGCGCGGGCCGAAGTTCCTGTTGATCCGTACAAGCTTGCGCCGTACGTCGGTGTGTACGAGCTGGCTCCGAACTTTCAGCTCACGATAACTCTCGAGAGCGGATCGCTTTTCGGCCAGGCGACGGGTCAGAGCAAGCTTCAGCTTTATTCCGAATCCGAGACGGAGTTCTTTCTCAAGGTTGTCGATGCGCAGGTCACATTCGTAAAGGATTCGACGGGCAAAGTGAATCAGCTCATATTGCATCAGAACGGCGCCAACATTCCCGGTACGAGGGTTAGCAAGTAGTGTCTCGCAGACTCGCGCTTTTTGTCACCTTTCCGCTGCTGGTTGCGTGCTCCCGGCATCGCATTGCGACCGCCGCCGCCGGTCCCGCATGGTCGCTGGCGACAGGACCGTCGAGTGCCGACGCGCCAGGTGTGATGTCCACGGCCGATCCCTCCGAGAACTATGAGCCGATCCCCGACAATGCGGCAGCCGTCTTAGGCTGCGCGAGCTCGCCAACTTCGCCGATTTGCTCGGTCGCGCTCCCGAGCGTCGAAGAAGATTCCGCATTCCGCGCCGAAGGCCTGAGACTGGCGAGCCATTCGGATACACGTTGCCAACTTCTGGGTCAGGCTGTCGCGACGAACGAGCCGGCCGTTCGGATGTACCGCAAAGCGCTCGTCAAATGGTCGGGCCCGATGCGTCTCTACGGCGTCGGTCACACCTATGAAGTCGGCGATGTCTGGCTCGTAAGAGTTGCCCGGCGACTCGATGACCTCAACGAACGAACCATCGCTGAAAAACTGCGAACGCTGCGCCACGAGATGTCGCACACGCTCGGCGCGACAGAGACTCCAGGCTCAGGATGGACAGCTGAGGATTACGCCACTAACTGCGCTTGACTGCCAGCTACTTCAAATTGGATTCCGTTCCGTCGCTCAATCCTCGTGGATCCGCGCTGTTATCCACGTCGATTCTCGTTGATAAATCGTTTGCTGGCAAGTAGTTGTGGTTTGGTCAGAGTAGTGTAAGGAAGTTGGAAACATTGGCGCGAATGGATGCCCTGTTGATAAATCAGCCGTACTGTGCTGTGGTACTCAAACAAGGCATTTATGCGTCGAGCGATTGTCACTCTGCTGGTGTTCCCCGCTATTCTGCAGGCGCAGTCGCGCCCGGCGGCGACTGATTCCATTTCCCGCCGTGTAGCGCAAGCCGTGCGACGCAGCGGCTCGGTAAACATCGATGGGCGTCTCGATGAAAGCGCATGGGCGGCCGCGACGCCGGCTTCAGGATTCGTCCAGGCATATCCGACACCCGGAGCGGCCCCGGTAGATCCGACCGAAGTCCGCATTTTATATGATGACCAGGCGCTCTATGTCGGAGTGCACATGCGCGATTCGCATCCTGATTCGATTGCCGCGCAGCTCGCGCGCCGCGATGCAACGGGCATCTACTCCGACTGGGTGCACGTCATTATCGATTCGTATCGCGATCGCCGCACCGCGTTCCGATTCAGTGTCAATCCGAAGGGTGTCAAGAAGGATGTCTACACTTCGAACGACGGGGCAGAAGATCTCAACTGGGACGCAGTCTGGGACGTTGCAACTACTGTCGATTCGAGTGGCTGGAACGCCGAGTATCGCATTCCGCTCTCGCAAATTCGTTTCGGGAATGTTGCCGGCGAGCGCATCTGGGGGTTCCAGGTTCAGCGAGATATCGCGAGGCGGCAGGCGCGCGATACGTGGTCGCCATGGACACGCCGTGACGCGGGATTCGTATCGCGCTTTGGTGATCTCCGCGGACTCGTGGACATCCCGAATCCGAGTCGTCTGGAAGTGATGCCATACGTGAGTGCGCAGGCCACGCGCGCACCGGGTGACGCGCAGAATCCTTTCTATCACCGAACCGATTTCAAGCCGGGCATCGGCGGTGACCTTCGATATGGCTTGCCCGGTGGTCTCACGCTCACCGCGACAGTCAACCCGGACTTCGGTCAGGTCGAAGTCGATCCGTCCGTCGTGAATCTCTCGGCATTCGAGACGTTTTTCCCCGAGAAGCGACCGTTCTTCCTCGAGGGATCGGACGTATTCACGTTCGGCCAGGTGAGAACTTTCAACGACTTTGGCTCCCAGCGGTTTCTTTACTCGCGCCGAATCGGGCGTTCGCCGCAAATTTTTCCGCGTGATCCGAACATCGTATTTGCGGACATGCCGAACGAGACTACGATTGCAACCGCCGCCAAGGTGAGCGGAAAGCTCGGACCGTGGACCCTCGGTTTGATCGATGCCGTAACACCGGAAGAAAAGGCGAACATCGAGCTGGCCGATGGGAGCCGCACAAACAGTCCCGTCGAGCCGTTCACGAACTATTTCGGCGGCAGGGCGAAGCGTGATTTCAGGAATGGACAAAGCGTCATCGGCGGAATGGTGAATTCAACCATTCGCAATGTCGACGACGAAGTGTTCAACGGATTCCTTCGCTCGAATGCAACGTTCGGTGGAGTGGATTTTGAGCATTCGATGAAGAATCGGGGCTGGGTGTCGAGCGGATATCTGGCCGGCAGTCACGTGAGCGGGAGCAAGGAAGCGATCGCTGCAACGCAGCTCAACAGCTCTCACTACTACCAGCGACCCGATGCGGACTACATCGAGTTCGATGCAAATCGCACGTCACTTAACGGACACATCGGCGAAATCGCGATTCAGAAGAACGGCGGGCTCCACGGCTCGCTCGCGTACAAGGAAGCGAGCCCGGGACTCGAGTTGAATGACCTGGGTTTCATGGGACGAACTGACTATCGCGCGATCTCTGTCCTTACTGGATTCCAGCAGGACAAGGCCGGAAAGAACTTCCGCGATTACCTGGTCTACGGGTACGCGAACCAGACATACAATTTCGGCGGCACATCGATTCTTCGTTCGATCGCCGGGGGTTCGCAGGCAACGCTGAGCAACTTCTGGTTCGCGGGTCTCAACTACGGCGGCAACGCGCGCTACTTCAATGACAGGTTCACGCGCGGCGGTCCGGAAGCCGAAGTTCCGGCGGGTTGGTATGCTGGATTCGATGTCTCGTCTGACAGCCGGAAGACGATCGTCTATGGAACCGGCTTCAATTATTCGGCGGATGAGTCAGGTGGGACGTCGCCCAGCGCGTATCTCAATCTCGATGCGCGGCCTTCGACGTCACTGCGCATTCGATTCCAGCCGAGCGTGAGCTGGGGAACGAATACGGGTCAGTTTGTGAGGAGTGTGTCTGATCCGCTCGCGACCAGCACGTTTGGACGACGATATGTCTTTGCGAATCTGCACCAGACGACGCTGGCGATGGATACTCGCGTAGAGTGGACGTTTACGCCTGACTTGAGTCTTCAGATGTACGCGCAGCCGTTCGTCGCGACGGGGCGCTATGACAACTTCAAGGAATTCGAGGAGCCGCGCACATACGACTTCGCCCGTTACGGAAGGGATCGCGGAACGATTTCGCGAACCAGCCCGGGGACTTACGTGGTCGATCCCGATGGAGCAGGTGGTGCGGCGTCGCCGTTCCAGTTTGGCGATCCGAACTTCAATGTTCGAAACCTTCGCGGAAATGCGGTGCTGCGGTGGGAGTATCGTCCGGGCTCGGCGCTGTTCTTCGTCTGGCAGCAGGAGAGGAGCGGGTTCGAGCCGATTGGTGACTTCAGAGCGGGTCGCGATATCGGCGACATCTTCAACACGATTCCGACGAACGTCTTCCTGATCAAGGCGACGTACTGGCTCGGCAGGTAGATAAAAAGGGGTCAGAGTCATTTGAACCGTTTTCTTTTTCCGGTTCAAAATGACTCTGACCCCTTTGATCCGTTCGTTACTTCCGTGGACGTAGCTCCCATCGAGTCCCAGGCAAC
>JBDTNA010000127.1:0-8412 GCA_039933985.1 Gemmatimonadales bacterium
GCTCCTTCCACCGCGCGCACGTTTTCCTGCGCCGCGGCAGATACAACCGCCGCGCTGTGACGCGTGCGCTCTGCGGCGGCGACGATTGTCGAGAGCGCCCCAGTCAGATCGCGTCCGACGCGCTCGATCTCCGCGACGTGTGATGCGCTGCCCTGCATCGCTCTGGAAGTAGTGGTCACACGCATCGTGACGGCTTCGGTCAGTCGCACGACGTCGTCAGCCGCCGTCTGAGTCTGCTCGGCGAGCTTTGCAACTTCGGCGGCAACGACGGCGAATCCGCGGCCGGCCGGGCCCGCACGTGCAGCTTCAATCGAGGCGTTGAGCGCGAGAAGATTCGTCTGCTCGGCAATTCGGCTCACGGAGACGACGAAGCCGTTGATCTCGGCAGCCGTCTGAGTAAGTCCGCTCACTTCCGTTGCGGCCTTCTGTACGATGTTTCTCACGTCAAGCAGAATTTCCAATGCGCGCTCGATGTCCACACGTTTCGACTCGGCTTCCGATTCGATTGCGCCGGCAAGTGCGTGAACTTCTCCCGCCCCCGCGACCATGCTGTCCGCACGGCTTCGGATTCCCTCGAGTGAGTCGTTCACGTTCTTCAGCTGTTCGACCTGCGATTCGGCGCCAAGAGAGACTTCGCCGACCGCGTCGGCTACCTGGCCGGCTGATTCCGAAATCTGCTTCGATGCCGAAGCAAGATCGCCAGCAGACCGTGCGACGTCGTCGGCGGTATGAGCGGCTCCCGCAACAACGCGCGATAGCGAATCGCTCGCATGATTCATCGCCTCGGCAAGCGTCCTGAACTCGCCCGGCATTCCGGGAGTCGGAGTCCGATTCTGAAGGTTGCCGCGGCTGAGCTGCAGCGCGTGACGAACAAGCGCGCGAAGGGGACGGCCGATCTCGCGCGAAGTGCGAACGACGATGATCCCCGCAAGCAGCAGCGCGAATCCGATTACTGACACGAGAAGCGCTGAGCGGCGAAGCGCATGCTCGTTGAGCGCATCGGATGCGCGGATGAATGCCTGATTGTTCGCGCGGTCCACTCGCTGCAGCTCGACGAGCAAGGACGCTACCTGCTGTCTGGCTGCTCTCGATTGCGCCCGCGCTTCTTCGGGGCGACCGAGATCCGTCAGGCGATGCGCGATCGCGAATGCATTTTCTACTTCGGCGAGGCGGCTGTCGACGGCGATAGTGTTTGCGACTTCACCGGCAAGATCAGAGCGCTGCGAGGTGAACGAGCGATGCATGCCGTGCGCCTCGAGGCCGAGTCGGCGGAAGTCGGCTTCCGCCGCGGGGTCAGCGTCGGAGAGATAAGTGGATGCAGCCTGCACTTCCTGCGTGATCACGTGCGAGAAGCGCGCGGACTGCTGAGTCACTTCGTTCGCATGGCGGAACGTCGCGCCGACCTCGTCAGAGAGATTCGAGATGGAGGCCCATCCGACAAATCCTGCAACTACCAGCAGGAGAATCAGAATAGAGAATCCGATCGCCAGCATGCGGCGGATCGTCTGCCCCGGGATCAGGCTTGTCATGGGTGCCCACTTTCAGACGCGACCGCGACCGGTGTAACCGCCACTCGCGTTCCGCTTGACGTGAGAGAGCCTGAAAGGACCTGAGCCACATGGAATCCCATCCCGATGGGATCTCCGCTGGGATTGAAGTACACCGGTCCGGTGACGCCATCGAACGCAGAACTTGCGTTCAGCGAGGCAAGATAATCGCGCACCCCCTGACGACTGTTTCCCTTCTTGTCGAGCGCGTCGGCGATGAGCCGCATCGCATCGTATGCCAGTGCAGCGAACGCGTCCGGCTTCGTCTGATATTTCGTTTCGAATGCGCGAACAAAACGCTGCACGTCCGGATTTGGATCTTCAGCATTGAATGACGTGCCCACGTAGGCGCCGTTTGACGCCACAGTGTCGGACACGATGCTCTGCCACCCGTCACCGCCGATGAATACTGCGTCGAGTCCCTGGCGCTTCGCCTCGCGCAGGAGCCGCAGAGCGGACGTCTCGCGTCCGGCGACAAATACAATTCCAGGCGCCTTCATCTTCAGGTACGAAATGAAGGGCTCTGGGTTCAGATGTTCGCTGATCGGATCGAAGCTTACGATTGTTCCGCGAAATGCGCGCCGGAAAGCGTCAGCCAGTCCGCGTCCATAGGAATCGTTTTCGTACAGAATCGCCGCTTGCTTCAGTGCAGCGGATGTCCCGCCGATTCGCGACGCAAATCGCGCGAGGATGACACCGTTCAGTGAATCGCTGGAAATGACGCGAAACGTCCAGCTCGAAACTCCAGTGAGATCCGGAGATGAAGCCGTGGTCGCAACCGCCGTGAGTTGTCCGTCGTAGATCCGGGACGCCGCCAGCATGGCGCCGGAGTTTACATGACCGACAACGGCAACCACCGATGGGTTTGCGACAAACTCCTGCGCAATCGCTGCAGCACGCGAGCCATTGGCCTCGTCATCGCGCGGCAGGATCTTGATCGGCGTGCCATTGATTCCGCCGCCCTTGTTGATTTCGTCGACGGCCAGGTCTATTCCGCGACGGCTCATCACTCCGTAGCCCTCTTTCCAGGGCCCGGCAGCGCCGACGGTAAATGCGTCTTCGCCACGGCTGCATCCCGACAGCACGGCGAGACAGAAAACGACTTTCGAAAATCTCAAATCTTTCCCCCGGAGGGCGCGGTCCATCCCCACCCGTCCATTGGACGAAGGGGGAGCGGGGTGGTCACGCCATCGTTATAGGGCCGTCCATGACCGGGGATGAATGGCACCCAACCTGCCCTGTCAGATGGTGACTCGACACGGGATCATGCTTCATGAAGGTGCTGGTAACTGGAGGTACGGGAGTCGTCGGAGATGCTGTCGTTACCGAGCTTTGCAGGCGCGGCCACTCGGTGCGGCTGCTGAGCAGAAATGCTCTCGAGGACATAGATCGGTGGGAGGACACGGTCGAAGCCTGGCCTGCAAGCGTCAGCGATTCCCCGAAGCTCCAGGGATCCGCCGACGATTGCGATGTCGTCGTTCATGTCGCTGGAATTGTCTCTGAATCGCCCCCCGACGTGACCTTCGAAACCGTGAACGTCGCCGGAACACTCAACATGGTTCGCGAAACCGAGCGCGCCGGAGTCGGAAGATTCATCTACGTCTCATCGCTCGGCGCAGATCGCGGCGAATCGCCGTACCATCGATCGAAAAAATCCGCGGAAGCCCTCGTCGAACAGTTCCACGGTGGATGGACAATTCTCCGGCCGGGAAATGTCTATGGGCCCGGCGATGAGGTCGTCTCGCTCCTGTTGCAGATGGTGCGAACGCTTCCGGTCATTCCGGTGATCGATGGAGGCGACGATCCGTTTCAGCCCGTGTGGGTCGAGGATCTTGCCGCAGCGATTGCGCTCGCAGTGGAGCGAACGGATCTGCATGGTCGCGTTCTCGAGATCGCAGGAACTGAGGAGACATCGGCAAGTGATCTCGTCGACCGCCTGTCGGCAATAACGGGTCGCGATCCGGCGCGCGTTCCAGTACCCGGGTTTGTCGCCGGCGCGGTAACGGCGGCGGCAGAAATGTTTGGCGCGGAGCTGCCCTTGAATCGGGGTCAGCTCACAATGCTGAAGGAAGGCAACGTGATTCAGACGCCGGGCACGAACGCGCTTACGGCGGTCTTTCGAATCGAACCGACATCTCTGGAGGATGGCTTGAAGAAACTAGCCGATGCTCAGCCCGAGCAGCTTCCTCACGAAGGAGTTGGCACGCTCAAGAGAAAGATTCTGTGGGCGGACATAAGTGGAGCCAAGCTCACACCCGAAGAGCTGTTCGAGAAATTCAGGCAGGACTTCAACGAAGCGACGCCCGGTATCGTGGACGCGAAAACAGAGCCCGGCACGAGGTGCGATCTAGATCAAGGTGCGACGATCACGATGTCACTGCCTCTCCGAGGCAACGTGCAGGTGAGAGTTGAAGAGCTGACACCGCGCAAGGCGACGCTGGTGACTCTCAAGGGTCACCCTCTTGCGGGCGCTGTCCGCTTTCTGTCGGAAGCCCGGGGGGACAACGTGCGCTTTGAGGTACAGGTGTTCGATCGTCCCGCGTCTATCACTGATTGGCTTGCCATGAAGACCATCGGCGAATCGATCCAGACGCGGACGTGGAAGAGTCTCATCGAAAAGATGATCGAGGAATCCGGCGGAGCTGCAGCGAGTGGAATCCAGGAGGAACAGCACGACCTCGACGATCACAAGACGGAGTTGATCGAGGAGTGGCTTCGCGATCTGATACTCGAAAGAGTAAGAGAGACAAAAACGAAAGGCCAACCTGGAGTCTGAGCTACTCCGGGTACTCCAGATTCGGCGCGCGCAGCTGGCAGTGCTCTCCGCATCCGAGGTGGTACCGGTTTTTCGCGAACCACCGATAGAACTTTTCGGCGAGCGGCCGTACGAATGGAATCGAGAAAATCCACGATATCAGCTTGCCTTTCGGCAACACGTCGAGGAGACGCTCGAGCGCTGCGGCGCCCTGCCACGTTTGACCGGTGGGATTGTGAATCACCTGAACTGATTCGAGGTAGGCGCGCGCCGGAATCCACGGGTACCGCGCGTGGAGTCCTGGAGTTTGTGACGGAAGAATCTCGAGCTCTCCCCTCTTGTCCCACCTGGTAAGAACCGCAATGAGTTTCTTGCAGACGTTGCAGAATCCGTCGTAGACGACCGTGTATGGACGTCCCGGCGATCCCGAAGTTGGCGCATCGTCCGGGTAGTCCTGCCCCTTTACTGTGAAGCGTACGACCGGGACTGTCATGCTGTGGCCGAGGCAGGTGCTTCGACGACAGTCCTGATCGTCGGCGGATGGGTGAGCGTCGCATGCACGGCACACATGTCCGCCACGCGACCTGCCGCAGTTCGTCGCGTTTCCGGAAGCGATGGCCATTCGATCTTCATATCCATCTCACCCACGCGATGCGGATCTTCGGCGAACGTCCATCGCACTTCGATGACGATGTCATCGGACTCGATCTTCGCGTTGCTCGCCCACGACGCGAGGACGGAGTACGTGCAGAACGCCAGCGAGCTCGCGACCATATGAAACGGCGAGTACAGCTGATCGGCCGAGTCCGCTTCGATTGTCATTGGTCCCGGTATCGGCTCCAGCCGGACGCCGTCTTCGCCGGTCAGCGTGATCTTCATGCCGGCCCAGGTTAGCGAGAATCGTTCCCGGCGCCAGCGGGTTGCTGCTGCGACAGACAGTGAAGCGTCCCGAGGCCCCAAACAAGATCAACGGCGTGAATACCGACAACAGATCTGTCCTGGAATTCGCGCGCGATGACGTCGAGCGCGATCCGATCGTTCGGGTCATTGAATGTCGGTACGATGACGACGCCGTTGGCGATGTAGAAATTCGCGTAGCTTGCCGGGAGCCGTTGGCCCTCCATGATTATCGGGCGCGGGTACGGAACCTTCACTATTCGGAGAGAAGTCGTCTTCGACGCACTTTCCAGTCGCGACAGATTGTCAGCCGACTGCCGATGATTGGCGTCATTCGGATCTGATTCGTACGCCAGAAGCACGACTCCCGGAGATGCGAACCGCGCGATGTCATCGACGTGCCCGTGAGTGTCATCTCCGACGCATCCTTCGCCCAGCCATATCGTATTGGTGATCCCGAGGTATTCCTTGAACCCGCGCTCGTAGTCCTCGCGAGTCATGCCGGGATTTCGCACCTGCACGTCGCTGAGGAGCCATTCTTCCGTGACCATAAGCGATCCGGCGCCGTCGGTTTCGATTCCTCCGCCTTCGAGCACCATCCACGATCCGTCGTCGGGCCGTTTCGCGACGATTCGCGGCAATCCAGTGATCGCTTCAACCGCTTCCCCGACTTTTTCGTCGCGCTGGTGATTGTCGTATTTGGCCCAGCCGTTGAAGCGCCAGTTCACCAGCTCGACATCGCCTGTTTCGGAAAAGACGAAGGTGGGGGCCGAGTCGCGCAGCCAGACGCGATCGGTCGGAACCAGATGGAGGTGGTATCCATCGCGACTAACGTCGTGCGCGTCGAGCACGACCTGCGCGGACGCGCGAACGGACGCGTTGTGGCAGAGAATCTCGACGCGCTCGTGCTTGTGAAGCGCGCGAACGATCTCCGCGTAAACCCACGGAATCGCCTCGAGCTTGGCGGGCCAGTCGGGCTCATGATGCGGCCATGCGATCCATGTCGCTTCATGTTTTTCCCATTCGGCGGGCATTCGACGCTTCATCGTGCGCATGAATAGTGTTCCGGACGCGAGTCCATCAAATCAAAGGCTTTGACACACCGAATACACCGATTGGGCACCGAATACACCGAAAACTACTTCAGGTGGTCGGCGGGATCATGAATGTCGTTGCAGTCAACAAGAAAAAAGAAATTGTTTGGAACTGCGAACAACCTGGCTCCGCAGGGTGATCGCAGTTTCGGTGTACTCGGTGCCAATCGGTGTGATCGGTGTGTCAATGCTTTTGATCTTGGGACGGCAACACTTCTCGCGCGCGATGAGTAGTTAACCGAGATATCGATTCAGAATCGGACCGTACGCATCGATGCGCCGATCCCGCAGGAACGGCCAGTTGCGGCGGGTGTCCTCTATCAGCGCTCGATCGCATTCAGCAATGATCACCGCCGGCTCAGTACCGGCCTCGGCCAGAATGCGCCCGAATGGATCGGAGATGAACGAGTGGCCGAAAAACTCGATGCCGTTCGTGCCGGGCTCATCCTCGTGACCGACTCGATTCGCCGCCGCGACGAAGACCCCGTTGGCGATTGCGTGCGCGCGCTGCGCCGTCCGCCACGCATCGAGCTGCGCCTTGCCGAACTCCTCTTTCTCAGCCGGGTGCCACCCGATCGCCGTTGGATAAAAGAGAATCTCAGCACCCAGCAGCGCGTTGATTCGCGCGGCTTCAGGGTACCACTGGTCCCAGCAGATCAGGACGCCGATCTTCGCGTACTTCGTGTTCCACACGCGAAATCCATTGGCTCCCTTATGTTCGCCGTCGTGCGAGAGATGTGAGTCACCCGGCGTGAAGTAGTACTTCTCGTAGAAAAGCGGATCATCCGGGATGTGCATCTTTCGATATACACCGAGCAGCTTTCCGCCCGCATCGACGATCGCGGCGGAGTTGCGGTATACTCCTGCCGCCTGGCGCTCGAATACGGGCACGATCAGCACGACGTCGAGCTCCTGAGCGAGCTTCTGCATTCGCTCGACGGCGGGGCCGGGAATCGGCTCGGCAATGTCGAAGCGCTCAGCGGTTTGCGCCTGGCAGAAATAGGGGGCGTTAAAGAGCTCCTGGAGCGAGATAATCTGCGCGCCGCGATCGGTTGCTTCGCGCACCCTTTCTTCTGCTCGCACTATGTTTGCGCTGATATCGGAGGTTATTGCCTCCTGGATCAAACCAACCGTGACTGGTGTGCTCATTATTTGAAAGCTGATACGTTTAAGCGGACACAGGAAGTGGCTGGTCCGAAGCGCATTTTCAACGCAACCTTTCCACTGAAGCCATGACTGAAAAAGAAAGCGACGATCTGCCGCCCTCCATGGTTACCACGCTGCATGGGTCGCCCCTTCCGACGGGTGTAGACCGCCGCTCGGGGCGTCGCAGTCAGCGAATGCACAGCGCGTTCCGTGCAATCAAAGCGCAGCATTCCGGCTCCCAGACTCGCATGCAGACGCTCGCGGACTGGCTTACAACATTCGCCAGCTCGACCGGCTTCTTCGTGTTTCACGTGCTTGGATTTGCACTCTGGATCCTGTGGAACACGATGATGAGCTCAAAGTTCGATCCGTTCCCATTCGGGCTTCTCACAATGATCGTTTCGCTCGAAGCGATCTTCCTTTCCATCTTCGTGCTCATGAGCCAGGGAAGGGAATCGAAGATTGGCGAGCTTCGCGAAGAGCTGACGCTTCAGGTCAATCTCAAAATCGAGGAAGAGATCACCAAGACGCTCCACCTGGTAGCTGGATTGTACACCAGACTCGGTCATACGCTGGGCAACGATCCCGAGCTGAAGGAGATGCTGCAGCCCCTCGACGCCGCGAAGATGGAGAAAGAAGTCACCGACCAGATCGAGCAGGCGATCCCGCGGCTTCGGTTCAGCAAGAGGACGGAAACGGCGCCGTCCTGAGAACACAACGTCGACAGGCGCAGGGCGCCCGCCGACGTTGTTCTATCAGGCAGTCACGAGCTGCCGGAGGACGTACTGTAGAATCCCGCCGTGCCGGTAGTACGACATCTCCTCGGGCGTATCGATCCGCGACAGCGCCTGGAATTCGATCACCGATCCGTCGCTCCGCGTAGCACGAACCGTAAGCGTCGCGCGCGGCTTCATCTCGTCTGACATCCCGACGATGTCGAACGTCTCGAATCCGTTGAGTCCGATCGTCTGTC
>JBDTNA010000128.1:0-8359 GCA_039933985.1 Gemmatimonadales bacterium
TGATGATCTTCGCCGCTTCTGTTCGTTCGTGTCGAAGATGAATACGATGATCGGTGGCGAGACGTCGATCTCCTTTGTCGAGACTGAGGAGATTGCGCGGCTGAATGCGCGGCGATCGATTGTTCTGGATGCGGATGTCACTTCGGGGACAGTCCTTACTGAAGCGATGCTGACCTATAAGCGACCGGGAACCGGCGTGTCGCCGCGTGAGTGGGATGCGGTCATCGGGCGGCGAGTGTCCCGGGATCTCGAGCGCGATCATGTGTTGCAGTGGGATGATCTCGCGTAGGACTACGGACGGCGGACTAAGGTCAAGACCTAACCGCTAAGCATGTAACGATGTCGAGCGGATTGGTCGGACGTGGAGCGGATGACGGAGGAACGACAACCGCTTTTAGATTTAGAACCGGTCTGCTCACCAGGTTTGCACCGTCCACCCTGGTGTTTTCATTTTGGTTTTAACAACAAAAGAAGAGAGCCTGAATTAGGCGCGAACTTTCCACACTGATTGGTTGCAATCTTCGACAATCCGCTCTAGTCCGCGTCGATTCTAACAAGCTGTTGACATTCATCGTTATCCGCTCCATGTCCGACCCATCCGCTCTACATCGTTACAAGCCTGGCAGTTGGGTTTTCCTGATCCGTCCCTTATGTAATATCTGATGGCAGCAACCTCCCCGCGGATGCCAAGAGTTGTGGCGATCATTCAGGCACGCATGGGATCCGAGAGGCTCCCGGGGAAGGTGCTGCTCGATATCGAAGGCCAGTCGATGCTCGAGCGCGTTGTCGGTCGTGTTAAACAATCGCAGAGCATAACCAGAGTGGTGGTCGCCACGACCATCAACCCGAACGATGACGCCATCGCGACCGCCGCAAAGAAACTGAAAGTCGGTGTAGTCCGCGGAAATGAGGAGGACGTACTCGACCGTTTCCACGATGCTGCTGACAGCTACGAAGCCGATGTCATTGTCAGAGTTTGCGCCGACTCGCCGTTCATAGACCCTGCCGTCATCGACGAGGCGATCGAGGCTTACCTCTCTGGCCAACCCGCCGTTGATTATGCGAGCAACAAGCTCTCGCCGACCTTTCCTCTCGGACTCGACGTCGAGGTGTTCTCGCGGGGCGCTCTCGAGCGCGCATGGCGCGAATCCACCGAAAGCTTTCAGCGGTCACACGTCACGGTGTACATCTACCAGAATCCATCGATCTTTGGCCTGCTGCCCGTAACGACTGCGCGCAATCTTCACGCTATGCGCTGGACCGTCGACATGCCCGAAGATATCGAGTTCGCGCGACAGGTTTTCAAGCGACTCCATGGACGGAACGACTTCAGCTGGCTCGACGTCGTCAGTATCGTCGAGGCCGAGCCGCATGTGGCGGACATCAATTCTCACCTGAGGCCGAAGAATGTCACCGAGGGGTGACCTGTCCGCGCCTCCGGATCGCAGCCCGAAGATCGTCTGCATCATCGAGGCGCGATTCAACGCTACGCGCCTCACCGGCAAAGTCCTCATGCCAATACTCGGCGAGCCGATGCTGGGGCGGATGATCGAGCGGCTGCGTCGCGTTCGTACGATCGATGAGATCGTCGTCGCCACGTCCGACCATGCCGCAGACGACGCAGTTGCGGATTACGCTCGGGATCTTGGCGTATCGGTCTTTCGCGGAAGCGAAGAAGATGTTCTCGACCGCGTCGTCCGCGCTGCCCAGTCGCGATCGGCAGACCTGATAGTCGAGACGACCGGTGACTGTCCATTGATCGATCCCGGAATTATCGACAAGGTCGTCGGTGATTTCCTGATGGGCGGTGCCGATTTTGTCAGCAACATTCTCCCGCATACGACTCCTCGGGGGATGGACGTGCGAGTGTTTCGCACGAGCGACCTCGCGGAGATCAACGCGTCATCGGCCGACCCCGCGGATCACGAGCACGTCTCGCTTCATTTCTGGGAGCACCTCGAGCGCTATCGGTGCCGCAACGTCGAAAGCGAGCTGCCCGATGCTGCGGCCACACTGCGACTCACGGTCGATACGCCGCAGGACCTGGAGCTCGTTCGCGCGATCTACACCGAGCTGTACGAAGCAAAGCCGGACTTCAATCTCGTGGACATTCTTCAGCTGATGGACCGGCGTCCCGATCTTGTCGAGCTCAATCGCGAAGTAGAGCAGAAGGAGATCAGGTGAGAAGGGAGCTGCATCGCGGTCCGTTCACCGCTGCGCTCGTGGGATGCGGAAAGATCGGTACCGACTTCGCCGATGACCCGCTCATGCGCGGCGATGTGTTCTCGCATGCCGAAGCGTATCATGTTTGTCCAGACTCCGACCTGGTCGCGCTTGTCGATACCGACCCGTCTCGTCTCGAGCGTTGCGGAGAGCGGTGGGGAATCAATGCGAGGTTCGCGTCCGTGGGCCCGATGATGGACACTGTTCGTCCGCAGATCGTGAGTGTAGCAACGCCCACGCCCACTCATTTTGGAATTGTCTCGCAGATTCTGGGAAGCGAACATCATCCGCTTGCGATTCTTTGTGAGAAGCCGCTGGCCTCGAGCCTATATGAAGCGCAGCGAGTAGTCACGCTCGCGAGAGAGCGAGGCGTGCTGCTCGTCGTCATGCACATGCGCCGCTATGCGACGAACATGCAGAACCTCCGCCGATTCCTGCGGAATGGAGGAATTGGTGAGCTGCGCAATGTCTCCGGCTGGCTGACCAAGGGAACGGTTCACAACGGGACCCACTGGTTCGACCTCCTTCGATTTCTCGTCGGCGAAGTTCGCTGGGTGCACGGCATCAACACGCACTGCGAGCCGGGCGATGATCCCACACTCGATGTCGCGATGGGATTGGAGAATGGAATGCTCGCGACGATGAGGTCTGCCGAGCATTCGAACTTTACCATCTGCGAGATGGATATCATGGGAACGAAGGGCAGGGCGCAGATAGTCGATTCGTCATACCGCGTGGACATCTCGACAGCTAGCCCAAGCCCGCGCTATAGCGGTTATGTAGAGCTGGTGCCATCGAGCATCGACATGGGCGATCGAAAGGACGTGATGCTGCACGCCGTCCAGGACATCGTGCGCTGCCTCACTACCGGCGGCACGCCGCTGTCGTCGGGAGAGGATGGATTGGAGGCGCTTCGAATCGCACTCGCTGCGCAGGAGTCAGCACGAGAAGGCCCGGTAGTGGACCTCGAAGAACAACGAGCCGCGGCTACATGAAGCTTGCGATCAACGGCGGCACGCCGGTCAGGACGACGCCTTTTCCGCGATACAACACTATCGGAGAAGAAGAAAAGCGCGCCGTGATTGAGGTGCTCGACACCGGAGTGCTCTCGGGTTTTCTGGGCACATGGTCGCCGGCGTTCTACGGCGGCACCAAGGTCCAGCAGCTGGAGCGCGACTGGGAAAAATTCTTCCGCGTCAAACATGCGGTCACGGTCAACTCGGCCACATCGGGCTTGTACGCGGCTGTTGGAGCTGCCGGAGTCGGGCCGGGCGATGAGGTGATTGTCTCGCCGTACACGATGACGGCATCGGCATCAGCCGCTGTGGTATACGGTGCTATTCCGGTCTTCGCCGATATCGATGAGGACACGTTCTGCATCACGGCGAAAACGATTCGCGAGCGGCTGAGTCCGTACACAAAAGCGATCATCGTCGTCGACTTGCTTGGACATCCGGCAGAGATGGACGAGATCATGGAGATCGCGCGGGAGCGCAATCTCGTCGTGATCGAGGATGCGGCCCAGGTTCCGGGAGCGACGTACAACGGTCGCTACGTCGGCACGCTCGCGCACATGGGTGTGTTCAGTCTGAACTTCCACAAGACGATTCACACGGGCGAGGGCGGTGTGATCGTGACGGATGATGAGCGGTTCGCTGATCGTCTCGCACTCATTCGCAACCATGGCGAAGTGGTGGTCAAGGACAAGGGCGTTGACGACATCGTAAATCTTATAGGCTTCAACTATCGGATGACGGAGATCGAAGCTGCGATCGGTATCGAGCAGTTGAAGAAGCTGCCATCTCTGCATCCGCCGCGTGTTGCTGCCGCTGATTTTCTGACGGCGAAATTGAAGGACATGCCTGGGTTGAAAACACCGGTGGTCAAAGCGGGTGTCGTCCATGGCTACTATCGATACGCGTTGCGGTTCGATGAGTCTGTGGTTGGTGTTTCTCGCGATCGGTTTGTCGATGCGTTGAATGCTGAAGGGATTCCGATGGTCAAGGGATATACGGAGCCGTTGTATCTGGAGCCGATGTATCAGAAACGCATAGGATTCGGTCGCGATGGGTTTCCGTGGACTTATCCGGGCTATCGTGGTTGCGTGTCGTACGAGGCAGGCATCTGTCCGGTTATAGAGCGGCTTTACTATCGCGAGTTGATGTGTACGGATGTCTGTCATGCTGATATTCGTGAGTCGGATCTTCTCGATGTGGTTGCGGCGTTTGAGAAGGTGTACGCTTGTCTCGACGAGCTTCGTTCGTAGCTCCGGATCCCTGTTTTGGGAGCCCGACGACCAGAAAAGTGATCCAGAACCGTTTCATCAGTATGACGAGGCCACTAGAATTGCCGGATGGAAATCCTCCCCCTCGATGATCTTCCGAAATACTCGCCCTGGCCCCGAAGGCTACTCGGCCTGACCGCCTGGGAGCAGAAGACCAAAACGCCCGAAGAAATCGAGAGAGAATTCGGAAAAGAAAAATGGGGAGCGCTGCTGGAGCGATTCAGGACATCCCCGAGAGCCGGATTAGACGAGGTCGATCGATGGGCTGCCGGATCTGTCGCTGCCACGCTTGCCACCGTTGGCGAACATCTCGTCCTGATGACACCCGAGGAGTCACACAACGCCTATGTGGCCTACATCGCCAACGCCCTCGAACTGCATCTACCCGCAAGCGCCCTGGTCGAGCTCGGCTGCGGATACGGCAGCGTCATCCTCGGACTCGGCCGCAAACCCGAATATGCTGAATTGGCCCTGTTTGCAGCCGACTACACCCTCACCGGCCCCGAGCTGGCGGCGGCGATAGCGGGAAGAGAAGGGATCACGCTGACTGCCGGCCGCTGTGACCTCACCAAGTCGCCGACCACCGCGATGGTCATCCCCGAGGGCGCCGTCATTTACACCGCCTACGCCGCACAATACGTCGAGCCCATCACCGACGCATTTATTGAAGGTATCTCTGCTCTGAAGCCAAAAGCCGTCGTCCACGTCGAGCCCGTCTACGAGCACTGCGATGATTCCACCCTGCTCGGTCTCCTCAGGCAGCGTTATATTCAGGCCAACGGATACAACCGGAATCTGGTGACCATTCTGCACGATCACGAAGCGCGGGGGACGATCGAGATACTCGATGAAAGTCCTGCCGCGTTCGGTCCGAACCCGCTCCTTGCGGCGTCGGTGATCGCCTGGTCACCGCGGGCTTGAGCTGAGCGCTCCGATGGCGGTGCGCGGCTCGTCCCGGCACCACCAATTCACTGAAATTTGCGCTCTCTTCTCAAGTCCCTGAACCGGTATGCGCGGATGTCCGCGCACATCGCAATCCAGAAATCGCCGCTCCCGGTACAGGCTCTCTTCAAGCACACGGAAGAGCACCGCACGCGAAAAATGGCCGCGCTTTACGAGCACGGCCGACCGATCGATCCCTCGAAGGGGACGCTGCTGTTCTGGGTTCCCGGCGGCATGCCGCTGCTGCTTCACGTCGAAGCGTCGATTGCGGCCGCGATGAAGCTCCGCGGTTACACGGTTCATGCGATCATCTGCAACTCTCCCTACCGCGGATGCGCGATCCGCACCGTTCAGGAAGGCGTGCCGATCGCTCAATGGCGCGACGCCTGTCCGATGTGCACGCGCAAGACGACCGCGGTCCTGGAGCAGATGGGAATTCCGTATTCCTACAACGGCGATTTTCTGAGTGACGCCGAGCGTGATGAGCTGTGGGAGAGTACCGCGGATGTGACATGGGATTCGCTCGACACGCTCGCTTACAACGGATTGAACGTCGGCACGAATGTTCGCTCATCGATCACGCGATATCTCCAGGGTGCAGCTCTTACGGGGCACGAGGCGATCGTCCGCGAGTACGCGTACAGCGGCCTCGTCGCGGCATGCGCCGCCTCTCGCGCGTTCGACAGGTTCAATCCGTGGCGCGTATTCATGTCGCACGGTACGTACATTGATTGGGGTCCCGCAATTCACACGGCGTTCGAGCGCGGAATCCCGGTGACAGGATGGAAGGCCTCGTACCTGTCGTGGCATTTTTACATGCGCCACGTCGAAGACGCGAGCCGCATCGATTTCAAGAAGCTCAGCCGGGAATGCTGGGAGGAAATCCGGTCGAGGGACATGACCCCGCAGGAGAACGCGAGGCTCGACAAGTTTCTGGTTGACCGGTACCACAACAAGATCAGCTTCGACATGAAGCATCTGAAGACGTATCGCTCCGATGTCGCCGATCTGAAGCAGAAGTATGCGCCCTCGGGAAAACCGATCTGGGCCGTGCTTGCCCACATCAACTGGGACAGCGTGTCGGACTACGCGCCGATGGCGTATCCGTCGTTCGACGACTGGATGATCGATACAATCCGGCAGGCGATCAGGATTCCGAGCGTGCAGTGGCTCATCAAGGTTCATCCGATCGAAGCGTGGGATAATCCGGCGAGCGGTGTTCAGCGTCTCATCGAGCGTGAATTTCCCGAGCTTCCCGAGCACGTCCGCGTGATTCCGGCGGAAGAAGACATCAGTCCGGCGAACATGTTCGAGCTTATCGACGGCGGAGTAACGGTATATGGAACCGCCGGACTCGAGCTCGCTCTGATGGGCAAGCCGGTCATCCTCGCCGGTGAGGCTCACTACGGTGGACTCGGCTTCACTCATGAAGGCCTGACACCGATCACGTACCGCGAGCTTCTCAACAGAGCAGCGACTCTCGGTCGGCTGACGGACACGCAGCGTGCCGACGTGCGAAAGTATGCGTACTCGCATTTTGTACAGCGACAGATTCCGCTCGAGATCGTGCACGATCCGCGCACCGAATGGTGGGGTCTTCAGCACCAGAAGCGAGACCTGCTTCTGCCGGGCAACGACGAATTCATCGAGTTCGTCTGCGACCGCCTGGTTGACGGACGCGACTTCAACATGACCGACGATCTCGTGGCGCTCTCGGAGCGCGAGGTCGGAGCGGCGTGACCGCCGGCGCTTCGGCTGCCGCGGGATCCACCGATGTAACGCGACTCGTCGGATTCGATACCGCCGGCGAGCCGTTTCTGAGCGGTGGCAGAGTTCTTCGCGGGATCTACAAGGGTAATGCGACGCTGGTTCGTAGTGTTCTCCGCGTGGTGACAGAGAACGATCTCTTTCGTCACGGCATCGTCGCGACTCGCGAGCTCGACCTGAATCCGCATCCAGAGCTCGATTACGAGATGGTGCTCGAGCACGAGCGCATTCCCTTCGTGACGTTTCCGCACGAGTGGTCGCCGTCGATGTTCAAGGAAGCGGCGCTGCTTCATGTCACGCTGTTCGAGCGGCTGGGCGAGCACGGGCTGACTCTCAAGGACTGGCATCCACAGAACATTCTTTTTTCGGGAACGCGTCCTGTCTTTGTGGACTTCACGTCGATCATTCCGATCGAAAATCTCCCGAAGCAGCTGCATCTCCAATCCGGCCGGCCGCCCGCAAGCATGGAAACGCGCTGGGACCCCACCGCGAAGGCGATGTACGAGAACTACCGCCTGATGTTCGAGCCATATTTCGGCCTTCCGCTCGCAATGATGGACCGCAACGAGCATTCGAAGGCGCGCGCCCGGATTTTCGAGACGACCCTCAATGCATCGGACAGCGTGATCACGCGACGCGAGGTGTTCGGAACCGATACGTTCGCGAGACTCCGCTACGAGTTCGAGGAACGGCTCCTTCGCGTTGCCTTGATGGAAAAGGGCACGCAGAAGCGCAGGTTCCTTCGGCGCCTGCGAAAAACTATCGAGACTCGTCGCGCGGCTCACCGTGGCAGTGCATACAGCACGTATTACGAGGACAAGAACGAAGTCTTTGCGGCAGAGCCGTCAAAGGATTGGACGGCGAAGCAGCACGGCGTGCATGGAGCGATCACGAAGCACAAACCGGCGACGGCTCTCGACCTCGGCAGCAACACTGGCTGGTTCTCGATGCTTGCGGCGAAGCTCGGCGCTTCAGTCGTGGCGGTAGATCTCGACGAAGGGTCGATCGACCGGTTGTATCGTGATGCGAAGAAACAGGGTTTCGATATTCTCCCGCTGGTCGCGAATCTGACAGCGCCGCTTCCGGAGCTTCATCCGAAGGTCTATGAGAAAGAGCCGTCCCTTTCGCTGATCGGTGAAGGGC
>JBDTNA010000129.1:0-8340 GCA_039933985.1 Gemmatimonadales bacterium
CCCGCCGGCGACCTGGACCGCTTCGGCAACTCATTCGCTGACCACGAAGACCTGCAGCTCGTCCGCGAACGGCCTTATCACCTGCACCTGATCCTTTCCCCAGGTGGGTGGAGAAAGCCCTGCCGGTACACTGGCAGGGCTTTTTCGCGTCGGGGATGAAAAGAAACGGATTTTTTCTGTTGCCCTCACGGGTCCCGAAGTTATACTCCCTCTTCGATCGCCCGCCCCACCGCGGACCTTCAGTCGCCAGGCCCGTGTGACCATATCCGGTCTAACCCGTCAGTATGATACGCACCCGTTTCCTGGCAGCTCGCTGCCAGGCAAAACTGTTTTCCGGGCAAACCCGTCGAAAGGCGGCGACGCAAAGCTACGAGGCTAAAGCGGATCGTTCATTCCGCCATGCTCGTCGGGCTACCGAAGAGGCACGGATATGAAGGCTCTCGGTCGTCGCGGTCGCAGAAGCGCCGCAATCATCGTTGTTCTGGCAGTAGCCGTATCTGCTCCAGCGCCGGCAAATTCGCAGGTGGCGGTCAACCCTGACGTCGCTGCCCTCGCGAAGATACCGATCGTTGACAGCACCAGTCTTCGTGCCGTCATCGGAAACCTTGCGGGCAAGAGCGGCAAGCTGCTCGCTCGATTTGTCACTCCGCCGCGACCGATTCAGATTCCGCGACTTTCCGGAAATCTGAGCTATACCGCCAGAGCATTGCCGACGATCCAGGAAGTAACCGGTGCAAGCCGCCTTGGGAAATTCTCGCTTATCACGATGAAGTCATTCGGCGAAAAGATCGCCGGATCGGTCGGCGCCTACAGAGTTGGCTTCTGGCCCGAAGAGCGTGGACGACTTCGCTCCGAAGCGTATGAAAATCCTGAAGGCTTCATCGAAGTAACTCCATCGAATCAGGATACGAGGATTTCCGAGCACTTCCGTCTGAAGGATTTTCTCACGCACGATCAACACGAAGTGTGGCCCAAGTATCTCGTCCTTCGTGAGCCTCTGCTCGACAAGCTCGAACTCGTGATTCAGGACCTGGAAGATCACGGGGTGCCGGCCAGAAATGTTCAGGTGCTGTCTGGCTTCAGAACACCGCAGTACAACCAGGCGCTCGGCGCGGAGAGTGGGCGTGCCCGCGACAGCAGGCACCAGTTCGGTGATGCGGCCGATATTTTCGTCGACAGCAATCACGACGGCCGGATGGACGACCTCAACAACGATGGCCGCGTGAATTTCCGCGATACCAGAGTGATCCTCGCGTCAGTTGAGCGAGTCGAGGCCAGATATCCGGATCTTATCGGAGGCACCGGCCTTTATCACTCTGCCGGATCGCACGGACCGTTCGCGCACATCGATGTCCGCGGTTCACGCGCCCGTTGGACTACTACGACTCGCGTAGCATCGCGTCGCTCGGCCCGTCACTCGAAGAAGTCGACCGCATCGCGAAAGACTTCGAAGTCAAGGAAAATCGCTTCGGACTGATTGCGATCGTGCTGGCCATCAGATGGTTCGATCTTCTTCCTCGCGCTCCCGGATTTCTTCGAAACCGGGAGCGCTTTCGTTGAGGAGCCGGTCTTCCCTGGATTTTTCTTCCTTGTTGATTCGCCGCCCGATGATGGCTCCAAGTGCGATAAGGCTGAATGATGCCGCGAAGAGGCCTTTGAAGAAAAGCAGCTCCTGCATTCCCGGGGTCAGCGTAATCTTGAAGCCCACGAGCCAGGCGACGACACCGGCCATGCCGAGTATTCCGCCGACGGTGGACATGACTTTGCCAGCCGGATTTTTTGTTGGGCTTTTCAGCATCTTTTCACGACTGGTGACTGGTGACGTTTGACTGGTGTCCGGCGACTGGTTGAATGACGTGTTCGAAGGCCCAAAAGTGTCACCAGTCACCAGACTTAAGTCACCAGTCACCAGACTTAAGTCACCAGTCACCGGCCTGGCAACCGTCGCTGGTAGTCCCGTGTCAAATTCTCGAGTGCGGGGTACCAGGGTCCGCACCCGAGCCTCAAGGTATCAATCCAGCCTGGGAGTCCTACCCATGAGTAAGCTCAATCGCGTCATCCTGTTCTCCGCAATCATCGTCGCATCGATCTGGACTGGAGAGACAGCACGAGCGCAGCAAACCAGTTCACCGGCAAAGACTCCTGCCACCACGAAGGCCGAGTCGTCGAAAGGCGATGTCGTGATCTCGATGCGCGATTCGGCGACAATCGGCGACGTGCAGAAGGCCGCCGACCAGTTGGCGATCGCGGTGCAGGAAGCCGTTCGCAAAGCGACTGAGGATCCCGCGCTGAAGGTAGCGGCGCTCAAGGTCGCAAGGAACGCCGTCACTGCGGCGCAGGTCGTCATCACCCAGCAGGTCGAGACGCTTCAGACCGTTCTCGAATCACTTGCGCGTGAGATTGCGCTGGCGACCGAGAAGCAGCAGAGCAAGATCAGAAGTCACTAGCGGTTCCATGCACGGCGCCTATCTTCGGCGCCAATGCCGGATGAATCGCTTCGAGACAACGTAGTCGTCATCACCGGTGCCTCTGCCGGCATCGGTCTCGAGGTTGCCCGGCAGCTTGCACAACAGCGCGCCTGTCTCGTATTGGCGGCGCGCGAGCCATCGCTGCTCGAGGCCGCGGTTTCCGCTTGCCAGGCATTGGGTGCCCAAGCCATCGGAGTTCCCACCGATGTGGGCGACAGTGAGCAGTGCAGAGCGCTGATCGATGCGGCGATCGCAAAATTCGGCCGCATCGATTCCCTCATCAATAACGCCGGCATCAGCATGCACTCGCGCTTCGACGAGCTTGGTGACATCGATGCCGTCGAGCGAATCACGAGCATCAACTACTTCGGCAGCGTCTACTGCACGTGGTACGCGCTGCCGCATCTGAAACGATCGCGCGGGCGGATCGTAGCGGTCTCCAGCATAGCCGGCAGGAACGGAGTTCCGACGCGAACGCTTTACTCCGGAACCAAGCACGCGATGGCAGGATTCTTCGACTCGCTTCGCATCGAGCTCAAGACCGATGGCGTCAGCGTGACGGTGATCTATCCGGGTTTCGTCGCAACCGACATTGCGCAGCGTGCCCTTGGCCCCAACGGCAAGCCACTTGGAACCCGGCCAGTCGTGAAGCGCGCAGCGATGACCGTTGAAGAATGCGCGCGGCAAACCGTCGATGCGATGGCCAGGCGCAAGCGCGAAGTGTTGATGGCCAGGCGCGCGAGGATCGGCATGCTCGTCAAGGCTGTGGCGCCCGGCGTCGTCGACCGCCTCGCCGCGCGCGCGATCAAGCGCGGCCGCTGAGCCAAAATTATATTCACCGATCCAACAAGGAGATTACAATGAAGACAAGGACCACGCTCTTGCTCGCCGCACTCGCGCTCGCCGCGTGCAGCAAGGCAGAAAACACTCCGCCCCCTGATACTTCAGCGCCGGCGCCGGCGGCGATGACTGCCGATCCCGACGTGAATGCAGCTGGCGGAACTATACCGGCCGGATTTACCGCGCGCACCGACAAAGTGGACGCGCCGATCAGCGGCGCAGCATACACGGCGAACGGCGACAAGTGGGATGTGAAGACAGGGCCTCCGCACATCGTCTACTCGGACAAGTCGATGGGTAACGGCAACTACACAGCGTCGGCGACGATAGATCAGCTCGAGGCGCCCGCGCATCCAGAGGCGTACGGAATCTTCATCGGCGGACGTGATCTCGATAAGCCAACGCAGACCTACACGTACTTCATCGTTCGCGGAACCGGCGAGATGGCAGTGAAAGTTCGCGAGGGCGACAAGACGCGAGATGTCATCAAGTGGACAGCTTCGGCTGACGTTCCGAAGGCCGATGCATCCGGAAAGGCGACGTATGCGCTGGCTGCGCAGGTCACGAATGACGCCGTGAAGTTCTCGGTAAACGGCAAGTCAGTCGGATCAGTGAGCAAGGCCGGACTTCCGACTGATGGAATCGCCGGCCTTAGAATCAATCACAATCTCCACGTGAGCGTGTCACCGGTGACGGTAAAAGCTCCCTGATGCAAAAAGGGCTGGCCGCTCTGCTTCTTGCGGCTCTGATGTATGCGGGGTTCCGGTCCATCGGACCGGTTCCCCCGCTGGGTCCGATACTCGATCCTGCAAACGGCGCGTGGGCGTCAGCCGCGGCGACGAATTTTCCTGCAAGACAGTTTGCAAAGATTCCCGGACTTCACGACAGCGTAAAAGTTTTGTTTGACGATCGCGGCGTGCCTCACATCTTCGCGTCGTCGGAGCTGGATGCGTATCGCGCGATGGGATACGTGCACGCACGCGATCGGCTTTTTCAGATGGAAGCGCAGACTCGAGCGTCGACCGGACGACTTACCGAATGGGCAGGGAAGCGAGCGCTGGAAGTCGACAAGGAGAGCCGCGCCATCGGCCTCGCATGGGGAGCGGAAAGGAAGCTCGCCTCTTACGACAAGACGTCATTGGGTTACAAGGCACTCGAAGCGTACTCGGACGGAGTCAACGCGTGGATCTCTCATATGCACCCGCGCGATTTGCCAATCGAGTATCGCCTGTTGAACGCTCGCCCAATCAGATGGGAGCCATTGAATTCGATGCACTTCCTGTCGCGCATGTCGCTCACGCTCGCGATGAACGACGCGACGATGCGACGCCTCAGAGCGCAGTCACTGGTCGGCAAGGCGGCGGCGGATGCGTTGTTTCCGGTGAACAGCCCGATTCAACAGCCGATCCAGCCGAACGCGTCTCCGAAGCCGAGGTTCGATTTCGCGGAGCTCCCGCCACCCGGCCCGCCGGACAAGAGCGTTGCGCAATCCGTTGACGCACGCGAGCGATTGCTCGCTGCACTCAACCTTGGAAAGAACAGCGAAACGCGCGACGCAATCGGCAGCAACAACTGGGCGGTCGCGCCTTCGCGGACGGCCGGCGGACATGCGATCCTCGCCGGTGATCCCCACCTCGATCTTACTCTGCCATCCGTGTGGTATGAGGCGCACATCGTAGTTCCGGGGAAGGTCGACGCTGCAGGCGTGGGATTTCCGGGAATGCCCATGGTCGTCATCGGTTTCAATCGAGATGTCGCCTGGACATTCACCAACACCGGCTCCGACGTGAATGATTTTTACGCCGAATCGGTCGATGATAAGTCGCATCCGTCGAAGTACAGGGTTGACGGGCAATGGCGACCGCTTGAAAAACGTGTCGAGAAGTATTTGGATCAAAAAGGCGGGACGATTGCCACGGACACTCTCTACTTCACGCACCGCGGTCCGATGCGGCGCGAGGGTGGCCAGTGGCTTTCAATGCGCTGGACGGCTTACGAGAAATCGCGGGAGCCCGACAATTACATCTCGCTCGCAACTTCCCGCAGCGCAGAAGAGTGGCTCGAGAAAATGCGTGACTACGTTGCGCCAACACAGAACGGTCTGGTTGCCGATCGATCGGGCACGATCGCGATCCGGTCCTCCGGCGCATATCCGATTCGACCGGGTGACGGACGCGGCGATATCATCCGCGACGGTTCAACCTCCGCAAGCGACTGGCTCGGCGTGTTGCCCTTGGAGAAATATCCTTCGTCGAAAAATCCCCCTCAGGGTTTTCTCGCGTCGGCCAATCAGCAGCCAGTGGATCCTCTTCAGAATCCATCCTACATGGGATCCGACTGGTATTCGCCGTGGCGGGCGATGCGGATCAACAAGCTGCTAGCTGAGAATTCAAGAATCACTCCGAACGACATGCGCTTGTTCCAGACGGATCCGGGAAGTGCGAGAGCCGACGCTTTTGTGCCGATGTTCCTCGCGGCTGTGGCACGCGCGGACTCGGCCGGAAACTCCGATGCGGATCTGCGTGAAGCGGCGCGCCTGCTTGGGCAGTGGGACCGCCGATATGTGAGGACGAATCATCGAGCGATTCTGTTCGAAACGGCGATGCGGGAGCTTAACCGCCACACGTGGGATGAGCTTATCGATGCAAAGGATTCAACCGCGAACGCAGATCTTCCGGAGGAACAGGCGTTGCTCGAGCTGATGAGTCTCCCTGCGAGCGAGTGGTGGGACGATCGTCGCACCCCCGTGCATGAAGATCGCGATGCACTAGTCACGCAGAGTCTCAAGACTGCCTACGCGAAGTTGAAAGCCGAGAAGGGCGCGCCTGATTCGACCGGATGGCTGTGGTCAAACAATCGCCACGCCAACATCAGGCACCTGCTGCGGCTCGAGCCTTTCTCGGCGCTCGACATCTCCGTGCAGGGTGGTCCGAACACGTTGAGTCCGTCCGGCGGACAGGGAACTCAAGGTTCGAGCTGGAGAATGGTTGTCGAGCTCGGGCCGGAAGTTCGCGCATGGTCGATCTACCCAGGCGGGCAGTCCGGTGCTCCGGCCAGCCGCCGATACACGGACAGGCTGTCGCGATGGACACTTGGTGAGCTCGATGAAGTTCTGTTTCCCAGGACGCCCGCCGATCTTCCAAGGTCGCGTATCACATCTACTCTCACACTGACGTCGAGATGAACGCGCGCGACGTTGTAAAGGTTGTTTTCCTGGCGGAAGCGTTCGCGGTTACGACGTACGGTCTGGGTTGGTGGTCTGTGCCTGTCGTTGCAGCGATCTGGGCAATCGTCTCGAGCAGTCCCGTGCGCGCTCGGGTCGCAGCTCTTTGCGCCGCAGGAGGCTGGGCGACTTTGCTGCTGCTGGATATGGCGAAAGGGCCGGTTCTCACGATGGGCACGCAGCTTGGCGCCGTTATGAATCTTCCTTCAATCGTGCTCTATCTGCTGACTCTGGTTTTTCCCGCGCTTCTCGCATGGACCGCGGCGACCATCGTTCCGTCCATGCGAAAGACCGGAACTCAGCCAGCGACTTGACCCTTACCTGGACGCGCCGGGCGTGATCGTGGTGCCGTCCTTTACGCGGTCCGAGAGCATTTTCGTCGTGAAGCGCTGTCCTTCCGAAATTCGCTCGACTTCGATTGCGATGGCATCGACCGACTGTGAGATCTGCAGGAGCTGATTCTTCACTTCGACAGGAATCGGTCCAGCGACCGGCGCGGCTCGGTCGATTCTTCGCGCGATCGCTCGCACAAACGGCCCAGCGATGACGATCACGCCGATCATGATGAAGAACGAGACGGCCACGTTCTCGGCACGCGGCGGAATGTCTTGCGGGAATTGCATGCCGGTCGAGGTCGAATGCGGTGGCAGCGGAGGAACGACGAGCACACCCCGCTCCTGGGCTGCATCCCTTGCCGCCTGCTCCGCAGCAACCTGCGCATCGCGAACGGTTTGGCGTATCTGTTCTCTAAGCTGCTCGCGAGACTGGGCGGCATCCCGCTGAAGAAGCGTAAATTTCGACATGGATACATCCCCAGCTGTGAGTGAGCGGCAGCGCCACAACGCCGATGCGTCAATCTATGAGGCGCGGAACCCGGCGGCCAGCGAGGTTGCGCGCGACGGTCGTGTCTATCGCGCGATAACCGGATTCGTCCTGGGTGTGACAATCTGGTTGCTGCTCTCGCGATTCGGCGTACCTCACATCTTCGGTTTGCCGTCAGCCGGTGGCGAGCTTCCATTTGGCGGTGTTGGCGCGGCGATAGGACTTACCCGTTTTCGAAAGTGGCTTGTGTGGACCGCCGCGCTGCTCATCGCACTTCTTCTCGTCGTGTCGCTGACGAATGTCGTCGAGCGGCCCGCGCGGAGTTTCATCCGCGTCGATCGAGTTCCACGCGCCGCTGATGCGGTCGTCGTTCTCTCAGCGGGCGTGACCAGCGACGGATTCATGCCGCAACAGGGGTCGGACAGACTTCGCAAAGGACTCGAGCTCATCAAGAGCGGTATCGCGCCCAACCTCGTCGTTTCCCGGGAGAGGCGATTCATCGGCAAGGATCAGATCTCCTCTGTCAATGATCAGGACAAGCTGATCGCGATGGCCGGGGTTCCGACATTTCTCGCTACCGGCTGGGCGCGCAGCACTCACGACGAAGCTCTCTTTGTTGCCAAACTCGCGAGGGAGCGAGGATGGAAACGCATTGTCCTGGTGACTTCTCCGTTTCATTCGAGGCGCGCATGTGCAACCTTCGAATGGGCTGGTGTTCTGGTGAGCTGCATTCCTGCCGATTCCCGCGATATCGCTGTGCGCGCGCTGAAGGATCCCGACGACAGAATCGCGGCCTTCAGTATGCTGTTGTACGAGACCGCTGGAACCATCAAGTATCATCTGCAGGGCTGGCTCTAATTGCCGAAACCCAAGCTTGTGCCGGTGCGTAGTGTCATCTCCATGGAGAAACGATGACATCAGTCACAACGGTCGCACAGTCACTCGGTGTTGCAATGGCCGCGGGAATCAACCTTCCGGCGACGGTCG
>JBDTNA010000130.1:0-8220 GCA_039933985.1 Gemmatimonadales bacterium
GTCGTGGACGACCGAAAGGATCCACAGCGGCAAATCGTGAGAAGCAGCTTCTCGCAGCAACTCGTCCGCGGCAGCCTGAACCGGAAATAGTTGTCGAAGAGGTGCTCGAGTTTGACGATGATGACGACATCGGTGAAGAGGATTCACCTCCGGCTGCATCGAAGTCGTCAGCAAAGAAAGGCGGCGCTGCAAAAAAAGAGTCGACTCCGAAGAAAGCTGCCGCGACGAAGACAGCTCCAAAGAAGCCTTCCAGCGTGAAGAAGCCAGCCGCAAAACCCGCGGCGAAGAAAAGCGCCAAACCGGCAGCAAAGAAAAAAAGCTCGGCTTCCAAGGGAGCCGCAAAGAAGAGCAGCTCGAAACCCAAGCCGAAGAAGAGCGCCCCGAAACCGAAGGCGAAGAAAACCGGTGGAAAGAGCGCCGTGAAGGGAAAGAAGCGGCGCTAGCTCGATCGGGTAGCTTCGAGCAGTATCTCGTCGTCTAGCGCGTCAATCTCGCGCTGAAGACGGGTCTCGAGCCGGCGGGTGAGCTGAGGAATCGATTCCTCGGCGCGCACGACCGGCTCGCCAATTTTTATCCAGCAGTCGGGCTTCTGATTCTTGAGAAACTCGTAGCGAAATGCGACGGGAATGATGAGCGCGTGAGGGACCGCGTGGGCGATGCGTGCAAGCCCGGATTTGAACGCGAGGGGAACACGCGACGGCAGCAGCGCGCCTTGAGGACATATCCATAGAATTGAAGATTTTCCGTTGCGGAGCAC
The DNA here is from genome assembly GCA_039933985.1 of Gemmatimonadales bacterium. GTDB lineage: Bacteria > Gemmatimonadota > Gemmatimonadetes > Gemmatimonadales > Gemmatimonadaceae > UBA4720. The sequence continues at coordinate 758 of JBDTNA010000130.1, forward strand.
CCTGGCTGCGTATGCCGCAACGGAGCGCGCTTCATCGATACTGCTTTCAGTCGGTCCGAAGCAGCCGAGGTGCCTGAAAAATGGATATCTTCTGATCTGCTCTGCTTCCATGAGAGCGTGTATTTCGCGCCGGAACAAGTCATGCGAGAGATGCACGGGAATGACAGCGTCCCACCAGGCACTGTGATTCATGTACGCAATCACCGGAAGTCCAGCGGAGGCAGGTGGAAGAACGCCGCTTATTCGGAGCCTGCCGAATGCTTTTCGAATGAGGCGCCGCGCATACACGGCGTAGATTGTTTCCAGTGCCGCGTTTTTTCTCGCTTCGATCAGATTCAGACTCGTGAGAGGAGAGATGGACCAGAACGATAACCGCTGGCGAAAAATACTTCTGTCCGGTGGCGCAATTGTCGGCGCTGCTGCTGCGTACAATGCGTTCGCTCGCAAAGGAGTCGATCAGCTCACCAACCTGATCGGCGGTGAAGAAGGCGGCTTCGACTGGCGTGGTCATCGCATCTCTTTCACGAAGAGAGGCAGCGGTCCTGCGCTTCTTCTCGTACATGGAATTCACGCCGCGGCGTGGTGCTATGAGTGGCACGATAACGTCGAGCACCTCGCACGACACAACACCGTCTACACAATTGACTTGCTTGGCTTCGGGCGATCCGATCGTCCGTCGATCAGATATTCCGCGCGACTCTACATATCGTTGATCTCGGATTTTGTGCATCAGGTCATCGATGCACCGTGCGTTCTCGTTGCGGCGTCTCTCTCAGGCGCCTACGCGACTGTTCTTGCCGCGAGAGACCCACAGCGCTTTCCGGCGATTGCGCTCATTGCTCCGACCGGACTTGTAAGACTCAACAAGACCGCTGGAGTTGGAGGTGAAGCGGGAAGGCTTGCTGTCGAAGCGCCGATCATCGGCACGGCGATGTTCAACGGTCTGGTATCTCGACGCAGTCTGCGGTCGTATCTCGAGAAGACGTACGCCGACGATACAGTTGTTACTGACGATCTTGTGGACATCTACTACTGGACGTCACATCAGCGCGGCGCTCGTCACGCGCCGGCGGCGTTCATCTCTGGTCACTTGAACATCGATGTTCGTCAGGCACTGAGACGGCTGACTCAGCCGACGCTGCTCGTGTGGGGAGAGGAAGGAGCCGCTGCGCCAATCGAGGAATTCCGCGGGTTCCGCGCTATCAAGCCTGACCTCGAGTTGTCAGTATTGTCGCCGGCCGGCGACCTGCCGCATGACGAGCGGCCTGATGATTTTAATGTTATCCTATCAACATGGCTGAATCGCCTGTCTCTCTCCTCCGCGCCCACTCTCGTCACGCTCCCTGGAACGCCAGAGGTCTCGCAGCCCACGTCACAGCTCTAGTCGATGCAGCAGGCATGCGGCCGACGAACGCGTCGGCTCGCGCTGCGCCGACTGCGCGGTCCGTGAGATTCTATGTAGCGAACAAATTGCTCGACCGGCCTGAAGGCACAGGCACAGCGGCGACGTACAACTATCGTCATCTTCTTCAGCTGCTGTCGATCAAGATCAGACAGCGCGAAGGCCAGAGTCTCGAGAAGATCAAGGAAGAGATGAAGGACGTCACCGGCGATGCTCTCGAGCGTCGAATCGCGACGTCACTCGCACCAGCTCTTACTTCCGGCGCCGACACTACCGTCGAGCGCGATGACGGCAACACCTACACGTGGCGTCGAGCACCGGTTGCCGATGGTATCGAGCTGCACATTCGCGAAGACAGTCCCGCCGCGCGCGATGAAGCGGTGATCGCAATGCGTGAAGCAGTTCGTGCAGCGCTGGGCCGATCTGATATCAGATAGTCTGGGCACTTCATCGCTGGAGGTCCGGCAACATCAGGTAGCGCGCGCCCTTTTCTCCTCGCAGATGTTGCGCGAGTAGTTCCTTCGCCTGCACGATCTCGCGTTTGTCCATCCATTCGGCTGCAACGACGCGCTTTCCCCTTCCCTCGACTGCCAGCGCGACCTTGCCTCCGCGCGTAACCAGCAAAGCCCCGGCACCTCGCGGTCTCGACAATTGATCACGGTCTGCGAGATCGAGCGGAAGGTTGTAGACGTTGGCAGGATCGCTCGCAGCGAGCACGACATACGGTTTTGAAGTCTGGTCTTCGGCAGCAATGCTTCGAAGGAGCTCCACCGCTGATGACGTCGCGAACTGGGCTCCGCCCAAGCCTCTCACGAAGTAGCCGCGCCGGGCTTCGCCTCGGAATTCAAGGCGCTTGAGCTCGCGATAGATGCTCCTCCATCCGATGCGAGGCCGCTCTCTTCTCCAGATTTCACGCGACACTATACCGTATCTATCAAGCCAGTATCGCGCTATTTGCAGCGCTCGTTCCTCTTCTGAAGCAATCCTGCCAAGGATGGTCAACCTGTACAGCAACGCCCAGCGTCCTCCCCAATTGGACGTAACTCCACCGGCACGATCCGGCCTCCTCCACTTCGGAAGCCTCCTGAGATTGGGTCGCCGCTGAACCACATACCGATTCGCGGAGGGCGTGTAATCGGGCGGAAGCCAGCGGGTTGGATCCGGACCATCACGCGGCAACAACGGCCTCCACCTGACAATCTCCCGCATTGCTTCCGCAGTGTCGTTGGTGATCAGTCCGCTTGCTGCCAATTCGCGGAGCGCCTCTTTCACGGCCAGCGGCGTCAGGCCTGTGACTGCTTCGATGTCGCTCGTGAACGGAGCGCCTTCACGTTCGATCACTTCAAGAACACCGCGCGCCTTGTCGCTCATGCCATCGGCAATTCCCTCAGGCGATTCATCTCCGAGCCAGAGTGCACCTGTTCCTCTTCGGAAGAATCGAAGTCGCGAAAGGCCTGCTACTTCCGACTTTGATTCAGCGTTGGATTCCGCGGCCCACACTGCTTCGCCCGTGCTTAGCAGTGGAGACAGCCAACCAGGCTCGTACGATGGAACGCGCACTCGCAGATAGTCGCGTTCCCATGATTTCGCCGGACGCGCGAGTCCATAGAGTTGCTGCACTGCCGTCGCGACGCCTTCGGGGCCGCTCAGCACATCGCGTGGATCCACATGCTGCCATCGCTGCACCAGCTCTGCGAATACGGGAAGCTCGACTGCTTCGATCTGCCGTCGCAAAGCAGCGAGAGCACGACGTCGTCCAACTTCCGCAATGCGTCTCGAGCACCATTCTGGCTCGACTATCTCCGCGCGGAATTTTCCCCGAACGAGCTTTCCTGTTCGCTGCCATTCTGTGAGACGCGCTTCAATCCATCGCTCGTCCCAGCCGTAGCGATCGTAAATCTCCCTCACGGTCACTGGCCCTGAGAGGGCAACAAGCCGCGCGAGAATTTCCCGCCTTGCAACGCCTGCAGTCATCACAGGCAGGCGAAGTGCTTCGGGAACTACTTCACTTGCGCCGATCTCGACTTGATTGTCCGCAAACCCGGCTCCGCTTCCACCGGTGGCTGGTACGCTTACGGTTGCCAGAGCTTCAACTCCGAATCCCGCGACGTATCGCGGATACGATTCGGTCAGGATGAATCGCCACTCTTTTTCGGGACCGAGTTGCACCATAATCGCGCGACGGCTCGACACTAGCTCGTTGAACGGATCTCCCCTCACGCCCTCTTCAGGCGCAGCGATACGCGCACCGAGCGCGTCTTCGGTTAGATCTCCTGCACGATCGAGGAGATGAGCCAGCTCATCGGCGCTTCTCGCCCTGCGACCCGGCGCATACCCACTTCTCTCTGCCACAATCTGCCTGATCGCATCGAGTGTGAGATCGTCCCCGGCTTCATCACCCATTACTTCGCCGAGGAGGGATCGGTCGATCGATAGCAGCGCGGCACGCTGTTCTGCGCGTGGCGTGTCGTCGCCGTACAGCCAATCCATTACGAATCCGAATTGCAAACTCGCAGCGAACGGTGACGGCACGTTCGTTTCTACTACATGAACGCCGATCGCTCCGCTCTCGATCTTGTCGAGAACGCTCTTGAGACCGTGCATGTCGAACGCATCCTGGAGCACGTCCCGATACGTCTCGACGAGAATGGGAAAGCTCGGGAATTGCTGTACAGTCTGAAGTAGATCGAGCGCCTTGAGTCTCTGAAGCCAGAGTGGCATTCGTCGCCGCGGATTTCCGCGCGGCAGAAGGAGAGCACGCGCCGCATTCATCCTGAATCGCGCACCAAACAGCGACGTCGACCCGACTTCTTCCATCACCAGCTGCTCTGCTTCTGAAGAGGAAAGTCCCAGCAGGCTGTTCACAAAAAACGGACTGCTTGCGCTTGAAGTCTCCGTTGCCCTCTGTCTCTGACCAAGATCTGGCAGTCGCAGCATTATGCCGTCATCTGTCGTCTGCACTTGAACATCACTGCCGCGCAATGCGTCGCGTGCGCGCTGGGCGAGCGCCATTCCCCACGGCGCGTTGACTCGTCCGCCAAACGCAGCGTGGATCACGACCCTTACCGATCCCGATTCATCTCGAAAATGTTCGACGACGAGCGTCTTGTCGTCAGGAACAATTCCGGTCGCCGCACGCTGTGCACCGACATACTGCGTGAGCGTGTGAGCCGTCGCGTCATCGCAGCCGTATTTGTCCTTCAGAATTTCAGCCGAGACAGCGTCTGATAATTCTCGCCGGAGCTCGCCGACACGATGACTCAAATCCAGCGAGCGTGCTCCGTACTCTCCGTGCCAGAAAGGCATTCTTGCCGCAGACCCTGGCGCCGGATTCACGATCACCCTGTCATGTTCAATCGCCGCAATGCGCCACGTTGTGGATCCAAGTTGAAATACGTCACCTACTCTGGACTCGTGAACGAATTCTTCGTCGAGCTCGCCGAGTCGGGTTCGATCGGGAAGATTCACCGTATACAGCCCGCGATCGGGAATCGTCCCACCCGAGATGACTGCAGTCATCCGCGCAGCGCGGTCACCAGTAACCCTGTCGGTAAGGCGATCCCACGTGAGCCGCGCTTCGAGCTCGCCGGCGATGTCCGAGGGATACTTGCCGGATAGCATCGACAGGACTTCATCGAACGCATTCCGCGTGAGCTTGTAATACGGATACGATCGTCGAGCCAGATCAAAGAGATCACCGGCAGTCCAGTCATCCACTGACGCTGCGGCAACTATCACCTGGGCAAGAACGTCGAGCGCATTCTGCACCGCTTTCGTCGGCTCGACTTCGCCCGCGCGCATTGCCGCCACGATGGCGGCAATCTCCATCGCATCATCTCGAAACGTCGGAACGAGAATTCCCCGGCTTGGAACTCCGAGCGTATGCCCCGCTCGTCCAATTCGCTGAAGCCCCGACGCTACACGCTTCGGCGATTGCAGCTGAATCACGAGATCGACCGAGCCGATGTCGATGCCAAGCTCCAGTGAGCTTGTCGTCACGAGGGCTCGCAATTGGCCTGCTTTCAGTCGCTCTTCGAGCATGTGCCTTCTCTCGCGAGACAGCGATCCGTGATACGGTTGCGCTATTTCTTCTCCGGCAAGGGCATTCACGCGTGCGGCGATCTTTTCCGCCTGTGCGCGATTGTTTACGAACACGAGTGTCGTCTTCGATGCGCGAATATGCTCGAGCAACAACGGCGCTACGGCAGGCCAGACGCTCCCACCGACATTGCCGAGATCGGGGACCGGCGATTGAATCGCGATCTCCATTTTCTTCGTGAGACCGCAATCGACGACTGTCACCTGTCGAAATTCCGGCTCATCGCCGGCGCCGCATTCGCAGCCGCCGAGGAATCGTGCGACTTCATCGAGCGGTCGCTGCGTTGCCGACAGTCCAATTCGCTGCGGCGCATTCTCCGTCAGCGCCTCGAGCCTTTCGAGCGTCAGCGCGAGGTGCGCGCCTCGTTTCGTTCCGGCGATCGCATGTATCTCATCGACTATCACCGCTCGCGTCGAGTGAAACATCCCTCGTCCACGCAGACTCGTGAGCATGATGTTCAGCGACTCGGGCGTCGTGATCAGAATGTGCGGTGCTTTTCGCAGCATTCGCGCGCGCGCTGAGGGCGGAGTATCGCCCGTCCTTACGGCAACGCGAATTTCGGGAAAACTTTTTTCTTCTATCTCGAATCGCCGCTTCAGCTCCATGAGCGGAACTTCGAGATTGCGCTGAATGTCGTTGTTGAGCGCCTTGAGGGGGGAGATGTAGAGAAGGTGAACGCCATTTCCCAACGGCGTCTTCATTCCCTCCCTGATCAGCGCATTCAGCCCCCAGAGAAATGCGGCCAGCGTTTTTCCCGTGCCGGTCGGAGCAAGAATGAGAGTGTGGCTTCCGCTCGCAATCGCTGGCCACCCCATGCGCTGCGGCTCACTCGGTTTTCCAAGTGTCTCCGCAAACCATTTCCTGATGATGGGGTGGAATCCACGGTTCATCGATTGTTTGACGCTACGATTTTGTAAGAACTGCTTTGACACGGAGGGACGGAGCTACGGAGTTGCACGGAGTACTCGTTAGTCATCCAAGTGAGACAGGTGGAATTTTTTCGTTTTCCCAACAAAACAAAAGCGAGAGCGCCTTGGATTGGCTCATTTCACTTGGCCGGACTTTTCCGTGTGCCTCCGCCCCTCCGTACCTCCGTGTCGGCTTTTCCGTTAAAGGACTCGACGCAGTTTCTGTGCGCCCCACTCCATGACCTTGCCTCTCCAGGAACGCTTCCGGAACGTCTCCAGCCTTATCTCGTCCGAGTACTTGAGATCTTCGAGGAAGATTTCATTCAGCTTCTCGCCAACACCCGCATCGAGCGCAATGATCTGCGACTCGTTGTTGAACGCGATCGACCGGTTATCGAAGTTCATCGACCCCATGGACGACCAGAGCCCGTCAACCACGATCGTCTTTGCATGCATCATCGTCGGTTTGTACTCGTAAATCTTTACTCCACCCTCGAGAAGTCTTTCATATAGCGCGCGCCCCGCATACCAGGTGCTCTTCACGTCCGTCTTCGGCCCCACGGTGAGAATGCGCACATCCACTCCGCGCTTTGCCTGGTTGATGAGCAAGGTGCAGAAGTCATCATTCGGTACGAAGTACGAATTCGAGACATAGAGGGTCTTTCGCGCACCCGCGATCGTGAGCGCATAAAAGCGCTCGGCCGGAGTGCTCCCGATCGTCGGAATGCTGTGCATCAGGCCCGCGGTAACATTCCCTTCATCGTCGAACGCGACCGGAGGAAAAAACACGTCTCCGGTCAGCAGCTCGCCGGTTGTCTCCGCCCAGCCCGAAGCAAATGCTGCCTGAAGCGCCGCGACAGTCGGTCCATAGAAACGGACATTCGTCTCACGCCACTGATCATCGTGCCTTCCATCTCCGAGCCAGTAGTCGGCCAGTCCAAAGCCACCTGTGTAACCAACGCGTCCGTCCACAACTACGACTCGAACGTGCGAGCGCTGCGCAGCCTTGTGAAGCGTATACCATTTGAGAGGACGCAGCCACGCGACTTCCACT
>JBDTNA010000131.1:0-8178 GCA_039933985.1 Gemmatimonadales bacterium
CCACGCAGAATCCGGCGCGAGGAACTCGACTCCAACTCCGTCGACCTGCGTCATTTCTCCGGCATGGACGCGACGCCACCTCACACCAGTCTCACGCGCCGCGACGAGGGTATGCTCGTATACCCCACTTCCCTGTGGAAACGCCGAGTCCCAGAAGACATGAGGTTTGAGCGCTCGAATGACAGACTCAGCTCCGCCGACATGGTCCGCGTGCGCGTGAGACAGCACGAATGCTTCCACTTCGCCGCCGCGGCTCCGAATGTACGGAATGATCGTCGATCGTCCCGCGTCGCCATTGGTCCAGATACGGCCAGCGTCGAAGACGATCCAGTTTCCTCGATCTGTGCGGAACAGAATTGCATCGCCTTGCCCGACGTCGAGAACGTGCATCTCGACTCCGCCATGATATGGCGTCGGCAATGCTGGTGCCCATGCCATGATGCAGAGGCATGCAGCTGCTCCGAGAAGCGGACGAGCGGGATACCGGCTCATGCACACCGCAATCAGCGCAATCACCGCCGCCGCGCCGGCGACGACGGTCGCAATCGACGGAACGACGCTCGCTGAAGCTCCCGGGACACCGGCGGCAATAGTTGCTATTGCGTCGAATGCGACGAGCATCGGATGCGATGCGTCGGCGAAGAACTGTCCGACAACTGGAACGGGAGCGAGCGCAAGCGCCGCGAATAGTGTCGGTTGGAGAACACTTATGATTGGCCCTGCCGCAAGATTCGCGATGGGTGCGATCAAGCTGATGCGCCCGAAATACCACGCAATGAGCGGCGCAGTCACAAGTGTCGCGACAACCGAGGTGAGAAGCTCTTTTCCAATCTTGAGCTTCCATCCATCGAGTCGCTTCGCGAGCGTCTTCTTCGAGAGCATGCCGCTCGCAATCAGGCCGGCGATGCCGACAACACTGAGCTGATAACCGAGGTCGAGCACGGTACGCGGAACGATCAACGGCACCAGGGCGCCGAGCGCGAGACCGGCCCACGGAGATGTCGGACGCTGCGTCGCGCGCGAAGCGGCAACCATCGCGAGCATCACAGCCGAGCGCACCGCGGGGGCAGGAGCCCCGATGACCGCGACGTATGCGGCCGTGATCCCGACGCCAAGCATCGACGCGTAGCTTCGCGGAATCCGAGCGGCTTGAAGGAGAAGCATTACCGCACCGGCAACAATGGCCACGTGCAATCCGGAGATCGACAGCATGTGCACCATTCCGGCGCGCGCGTATCGATCCCGCATCTCGGGCGGAATTTGCTGCTGGTCGGCGATCAACAGCGCGCGAGCCATCGGTGCGTCCTTGCCAAACAACTTGTCGATGGATCTTGACGCGCGATCGCGCGCACGCTCGAGTGGTCCCCGCGGAGCGGCGACGACGTGCTCCTGTCTTTGATGACCACGCTGCGGGGACGCAGAGGTCAGTGCGACAAGCGCGCCGCCGATGAAAACCAGACTGAGCGCGGCTCGCTCGCTTCGTCCACAAAGGACCGCGATGAGGAGGACTACGAATCCGCCGATCGACGCTAGTGCGGCGAAGCCAGCGAACCCGAGTATCAGTCCGGATGCAAAGCTCGCATACGCGAGCGCTATGAGTGGCAGAGTTCGACCATGGCGCTGATTTCAGCCACCATATCCGATTCGGCAAGCGGGGCGTCATCGCACCAGCGCTGCCGGAATCGCTTAACTGCGGTCTATACGGCTACGGGCAACGGGGCGCGGTCGCGGACAATCGCGCCGGTGAATGTCGAGCCCGTGGTGCCTGTCAGCTCGACCATCGTATACGTGCCGATCATTTCCGGCTCTCCAGGAATGATCACGGTCTTGAAATCACGCGTGCGCGCCTGAAGCAAACCGCCGCGACGCGCTTCCTTTTCGATCAGAACCTCTCTTCTCTCACCGAGCAGCCGCATGTTGCGCGCCCTGGTTCCCGCTCTCACCGTTTCAATGAGCCGCGCAAGGCGCTCACTCGCGACCTCGTCAGAAATCGTTTCGCTGTCAGGCATCCGAGTGGCGGGCGTTCCCTCCCGCGGGGAAAACTTGAACGTGTACGCGTCCTCGAACTGGATCTCGCGGACTGCGCTCAGCGTTTCCTCGAAATCCGCCTCGCTCTCGCCGGGGAATCCGACAATTATGTCCGTTGTCAACGACAGGCCGGGCACAGCATCACGAAGGCGCTTGACACACTCGAAGTATCCCTCTCGCGAATACCTGCGAAGCATTCGCTTCAGAACGCGCGACGACCCCGACTGCATCGGAAGGTGCACGTGCTCGCAAACAGTTTTCGTATCAGCAATGGCCGCTATCACGCGATCGCTGAAATCGTTCGGATGAGGACTGGTGAACCGGAGACGGCGAATTCCGGGAACTTCGCCAATCGCACGAAGCAGATCGGCAAAATCGTGGGAGCCATCGCTGTACGAATTCACAGTCTGGCCAAGAAGCACAACTTCTGACATGCCGTCGGCAACGATCTCATGCGCCTCGCGGACAACTTCCTCGAGCTTCCTGCTCCTCTCGGGACCTCGCGTGGTCGGGACGATGCAATACGTGCATCGATAGTCGCAGCCGCGCTGCACGGGGATCCATGCCTTCACCTTGTCGAAACGGCGCGGCTTGAAGTCCTCGTAGTGCTCCTCGAGATCGAAGTCGGTCGACGTCGCCTTGACGCCCCGTCTCGCATTCTCGACAAGCAGCGGCAATGACCGATATCCGTCCGGTCCGATCACCAGACTCACGTGGCCTGCGCGCTCGAGAATCTGAGGACCAAGTCGCTGCGCCATGCAGCCGGTCACTCCGAGAATCGCCTGGCTTTTCATCCTGCTCTTCATCTCGCCAAGCCGGCCCATCACCCGCTGCTCGGCATGCTCGCGAATCGCGCACGTGTTGATGAGAATGACGTCAGCAGCCTCGGGAGTCTCCACCTGGTCGTAACCGGATGCCGCGAGGTTTCCGAGTATCAGCTCGGAATCGCTCACGTTCATCTGGCAGCCGTACGTTTCGACGTAGACCGTGGATCGCTCTTCAGCCATGCGATTGTGCGTCGGGGAATGCGGTGAGACGGCCATCGGCGAGACCGAGCCTGCCTGCGAATCTCGCGCGGCGCGGAATGGACTGGTCCGACACTGACACGGAAAGATAGTCTTCGGTGAGCCCTTTGCCTCTCCCGGTCACGACGACATCGCATTCCTGACCGATTCTGCGACTGGAGTAAGCAACATTCCTGGCAGAAGCGACCTGCCTGAGCGCACTCGCTCGATTACGCGCGACGGCCCCGGACACCGCTCCTGCCAGCCGGACCGCGGCAGTGCCCGGGCGCGGCGAATACGGAAACACGTGCAGAGAAGTGAACGGCAGCCGCTCTATCATCGACATGGTTTGAGAATGATCGGCATCGGTCTCACCGGGGAAACCCGCAATCACATCCGCGGACAACGCGAACAGTTTTCCGTTTGTCACCAGACGCATCACCGCCGCCTCATATGACTCGGCGCTGTACCAGTGCCGTCCCATTCTCTTGAGAACCGCGTTCGAGCCGGATTGCAGCGGAGCGTGAAGGTGCGGCGCCAGTCTGCCGCTGTCGCCATTAAAAAGCTCGGCCAGACGATCATCAACTTCGGTCGCTTCAACCGACGACAGTCGAAAACGCACCCGCGGGACACGAACGATCAAAGTTTCGACCAGCTCACCAAGCGACGAGCCGGTGTCGGCTCCGTACGTGCCGATGTGAATTCCCGTGATGACAATTTCGGGATGAGTATCTGCGAGCGCCGATGCCTCGCCAACGATTGCGTCGATCGACCTCGAGCGATTCGCACCTCGCGCGATTGTCGTCGCGCAAAATGTGCAGTGCTCATCGCAGCCGTCCTGAATTCGGAGCAGTGCGCGGGCGCCAGTCTGAATGATCGTTGAATCGGTTCGCGAACCGGTGGACTGCAAACCGAGAGCTGCGGCAATCGAACCGAGGTCTGCGCCGGCAACTGTCGCGCTCACACCAGGCAGGCTCCGCAACGGAAAAATGTTCTCGTCGCGATTCGGAATGCCGGCAGCGCAGCCCATTACAACCGACTCGATGCGCGGATTCCTCGCGCGCGCCGCTCTGACATCCGAGCGAAGATCCGCTTCGGCAGATGCGGTGACAGTGCAGCTGTTGAAAATCGCGAAGTCCGCTTCTTCAACGTCTTCGGTCTCTTCAGCTCCCGCTGAGGCAAGCAAACTTCGGACGGCCTCGGTGTCGTATTGATTAGCCCGACAGCCGTACGTTCGCAGCAGGACTTTCACGACGCGCCGGGTGACGTACCTCTCGTGCGCGGTCGCGACGAGTCTTCTCCGGAGGCACTCACCTCCGGCTGTTTGATCGGTAGCTGCACGTAAAACGCGCTTCCCTCTCCTTCGCGGCTCTTTACCCAGATCATTCCGCCGTGCAGATCGACGACGAGCTTGCAGAATGTCAGGCCTAGTCCCGAGCTGCGCACGTGCGGAGTGATCCCACCGGACACCTGTCCGAATTTTCGGAAGATGACCTCGTGATACTCGGGAGGAATCCCTGGTCCGTTGTCGGTGAACGTGAACAGAACCGAATCACCCGCCAGACGCGCCCCCATGATCAGCTCGATCGGCTTGGAAGAATGACTCACCGCATTCTGAATCAGATTCGAGAACACGCGCTTGAGCAGCGCCTTGTCCGCATCGAAGATCGGAGTTTCGTCTTCGACCTTGAACGATGCATTCGTCTGCTCCTGCTGAAAGCGGTGCTGCCACTCGTACATCATTTCGCTCAGCAGCGCCGCCGGCGCAACGGGCTCTGCAGCGAGCTTTACTGCCGCTTCCTCGATGCGCGCAACTTCGAGAATGTCTTCGATGAGCGCGAGAAGATCCTCCGCTTTCCCTTCGGCATCGCCTACCGCACGCCTCTGATCGTCGCTCAGCACACCAAAATCACCGTCTACGAGCAGCTCTAGCGTTGCCAGAACGGAAGTGAGAGGGCTCTTCAAATCGTGCACGATCATCTTCATCAGATCGTCGCGCACTTTCTCGAGCTCGCGCAGCTTTCGGTAGCTGTTCTCGAGGGCGTCAGTAGCCGCTTTGAGCTTGAGCAGACTTCTGACTCTCGCGCCAAGCACGAGGCGGTTGTGAGGCTTCGTCAGAAAATCGTCGCCGCCGGCCTCGATCCCGCGAACGCGATCGGTCGTGTCGTTCATCGCCGTCACGAAAATCACAGGAATACGCGACGTGCGCGGGTCGCGCTTGATACGACGACAGACCTCGAAGCCGGTCGAGCGCGTGTCTACACCCAGATCTCCGGCGGGCATCGACACGTCGAGAATGCAGAGATCCGGGCTGTGCTCGAAGGCCGCGGCAACTGCCGAGGGGCCGTCGCTTGCTCCAATGGTCCGGTAGCCAAGAGTGTGAAGCTGATCGAACAACAGCTCTACGTTGGCCGGCACATCATCTGCCACCAGAACCAGCGGGCTCGACTCTCTCCCAGGTTCGACCATTCGCTACGGCCTTACGCGCAGCCCGAAGCTGAGGACGTAGGCGCGCTCCCGCGCACCCTCTGTCGTTCCGTTCGTCGAACGAGCGGCACGCTCGAGCGACACGTCGAACGTCGCGCGATTTCTGAAGAACTGCGCGCCAACCCCGCCGGCAAATGAAAGCTCTTTCACTTCATTGCCGTCGGCCGTGAACGGAAGCGTGCGATAGCGTGCGCCAACACGAAGCACCGTCTGCCGCGACAACACTCGCGGTCCAAGCGACTCGATACCTCCGCCGGCTTCCCAGGTATCGATGGCAGTCGCATCACTCGACCCGAGCCCGTTCATCCGCGACCAAAGCGAGCGTGACGCATGCGCCGAAAGACTTGTGCCGGGAATTCCCTCAAAGGAAACGCCCGCCGAAAGCCGGTCAGGAATGTCGGCCTTCGAAACCACCGAGTCAGAAGTCTTCGCCTCGATACGCGCGCCTTTCTGACCGCTGAATCCGAAGCCAATGTTGCGGCTCGGACGAATCAGCACGCCGGCCGACGCCGCAAAGCCCGTGAATCCAAGCGTGGACGTCTGCGAGATGTTGGTGAAGTTCAGTGTGTCAGGAAATGTCTGCGTAAAGATGACGCGATTCTGTCCCGTAAAGACGTGCCCGGCGATTCCAATCTGGAACTTCGGGCCGAACCCGTACGCAGCAGCGAGACGGACATCGTTGATCGCGCCGAGTATCTTCGTCGACTCCGTGATCGTGACGACTTCGCCGCCAACCTGCTGGTCATGACTGGTGAGAGTCGTTGACGAACGGTCGAGGAGAGTAGAGATCGCAACGCCAACGGTCGCATGCGTTCCTACTGGAACGGATGCGGCACCAACGGGAAATCGCGAAGTCAGCGTGGTCGACTGCGCGCTGCCCAAGGTGACCTTTCGGAACTCCGGCTCATACTGAAGGAACATGCGAGGGTCCGACGAAAGCGCGATCGCTGCGGGGTTCAAGGGAGTATCGGGATCGAATTGCGCCATTCCCCCGCCCGTTGCAAGCACTCGCGTGCTGAACTGGCCCGGAGGGAATCCGAAGCCCTGCGTGCTGAGCGCTCCCTGCCCGGCCGCTGATGCGATCGGAAATGCAATGCTGGACACTAAAGACATGACTGCAAGAAGACGGCGCATCATGGAAGTCCCGTTGATTTTCTGGTCGAATAGCTGATGCGCAGCCTCGGCCGCCGGTCCGGAGACGCTTCGATCGAGTAGAATCTTCCTTCGAGCGGCGACTGCCCCTCCCTCGTGCTGACGAGGATGATCGCGCGCGGCGTGTCCGTCTCCTTCTGGAAGCGCCAGATGCCGACAATTGACGCAACCTCGGCGCTGCGCACGCCGCTGCCGCCAGGTTCGACTTTGAGCGTGTCAGTGCTGCCGAGCGCAGTGATCTGGGCCGCCTTGGCGAGATCGGTAACTGCTACCGCGGCAAGCGAGACGTTCGGAATTATTCGCACTGTATCCGTCGCGTCGAGACCGGAGTTTGGAAGCTGGGTCAACAGCAACGTCGCACGCACCACGTCAACGGAATCGATCAGGAACGATGGTACTATGAACCGCATATACACGCGGCTCGCCGGAAGTCCTCCGATGTTCAGCGTCGTTGGAGGTCCTACCGGCGTTCCTTTCACGAGCAGAGTGTAGTCCGCGAGCGCGTTTGCAATGATCGGCTGATTCGCCGGAGTTTTTGAGTACGGATTCAGAGTGACCTTCGATACCGTCGTGTCGGGCGAAACCCGGTACGTCAGCTGAGTCGGTGTGGTCGCGCCTTCCTGCGAGAGCAATCTGAACTGAACCGACCCCGTACTTCGCGCCCGGATTCCAATGCGAAGTCGTTGGAGTTTCCTGCCTCCGATTGTGGCCGGTGGCAGGGTCACTCTTATGGTATCCTTGAGAGCGGTTTTTTCGAGAGTCGTTGAGACAATCAGGCGATCGCTTCGGAAAAGCGCCGCAACTGGCGCAACGAGCGAGTCGGCGGCATTAGTGTCCACGTCGTAGAGATCCAGTGTGACCGCCCCTGGAATCTTTCCGCCGACTGTATCGACGATCATCCGAAGGACGACGCTGTCGGGCTGTATCTCGAATGAGGTCGTGTCTGAGCCCGGCTTTACAAAACGCGCGGGAATGCTGTCGAATCTGATGACGGCGCGTGAATCGAGCGTATCGCCGCGATTTGCCAGGAAGAGCGAGGTCTCGGTTCCCTGACCAGTCAGCGCTGAAACCGTCGAGTCGAGTGAGACCGCATCGAGAGTCACCGTCTCGATCTCTCCACCCTGATCCGGACAGAGGATGGGACAGCCCGCGCTGTTGTCGAGCTTCTCTGTGCAGGCGGCTGAGATGGCGGTCAATATCACTAAGCCGGCTAACTTGAGCCGGGCTGAAATCAATTCCACTTACTGCCTTCCACGTAGATGGTTCAGCGCGAACGCCTCGGGTAATAGATCGCTGAGACGCCACGTCGCGTTTTTTCCGTTCCTTGCATAGCTCGTGACCTTCAGCTCGGGAGCGAACTCGCTCATCGTCTGACGGCACGACCCGCATGGAGGCGACGGATCGTCAGACTCGCTGGCGATGGCGATCTCGTCGAACTCCTTCATTCCCTGCGCAACAGCAGCCGCAACCGCCACACGCTCGGCGCAAAGCGCCTCGCCGTAAGCGG
>JBDTNA010000132.1:0-8114 GCA_039933985.1 Gemmatimonadales bacterium
ACGTCCCGACAGGGATTCTCCACCGCTGTCCCGACGTGGTGAGTTTCCAGGCACCGATCCGGCCTGTTCGAGCGGAGGTGCTCACGGGTGTCAGGGCACAACCGGCGGAGCCATCTGCCAGCGCAATTGTCTCGAGCGCGGCCGCCTTGGCGTCACGCAAGGCGATCCACGCGCGCGGGGATTCGTCCGCGGCAACCTCGGTGCACGTCTTCGCAATCGTCGCTTCGACTTCGATCAGGAGCGGCGTGTGAAATGGCTCAGCATGAAGTATCGCTTCAGCCAGCGTGCGATCTTCTACCGCAACGTATTCGAACGAATGACAACCGGTCGCGAACACCACCAGCACAGACCAGACAAGCCCGTCTAAGCTACCTCTTCGAACCTTTCCCATGCCCGATTGACGGGCAATATGTAAGAACCGTAACGAATACCCTTAGTTTTCCTTCTCTCTCAGGAATGCTTCGTACGCCGGATTTCCGCGGAGGCCACGAAGCTTGGGCTCACGCGCCAAGCCGGCACGAGTCCATGAATCATGCTTCAACAACGCGCGTGCTTCGCGAATCGCATCATCGTAGCGGCCAAGTTTTCCATAGACGGCAGCGAGTATCCGGCTATTGAGATCGAGCGAGCCATCAGGACGCGTATCTTTTAGCGCCCTCGCTGCAGCCATTGCACGCTCGACCTCGCGCTTTGCTTCAGGCAGACGATTGTTGAAAGCATACGCGTTTGCCAGATAAAGCCTTATCGATGGCTCGCCACTCCCCGAGAGATTCCGCCCCTCCAGCTTGGCAATGATCGAGTCGTAATAAATCTTTGCCCTGGCGGGCTCACCCCGGCCCACAAAATAGTCCGCCTTGTTGTCGTAGTACGTACCTACACTGTCGGGCAGTGTCTCGATGTGGATCTGTTCCGGCGTCATGGCGATGAATCGCGAACCCATCTCGGTACCCGCGTACGCCATGAACACGAGAACCAGATTGCTCGGCGAGGGTATGTACTTGAACGCCTCTTCGATCGTGTTGCGCATGCCGGTTGAATCACCACGCTTACGCGCAATGGCGGCAAGGAGAGACCATCCCCGTTCATCCGTAGGATCGATACCGACCAACGTGCGCGCATACCGATTCATGGTAGCCCAGTCTTTCTGATCCTCAGCGAGACGCGCTGCCGCCAGGAGAGTCGGGGGATAACGCGGATTCATCCTGATAGCCTGTTCCATGTTGGCCCTCGCACTATCTGGCTGCCCAACGTCGAGCATGTCCGCCGCATGCGTTGCGAGCAATTCAGGACTCGCGATGCCATTTCGCAAGGCATCACCAATGATCTTGATCCCACGATCCTGAGCGCCTTGCATGAAAGCAATCGCCGACCGAATCATGACAACCACCGGATCATTGGGAGCAAGCGCCTCCGCCTGGCGCGCCGATTCCATCGCGACACGCAACGACACGGTATCACCGGGAACTTCTCCAGCGCGCTCGTACGCAACGTTTGCCAGCAATGCCCACGCCTGTGCGAATTTCGGATCGAGACCGATCGCCCGCTGCAGCTCGGCGATCGACTGATCCATGACTCGTATGGACGTCGACACTTTCCAGTTCGCCTCGTACACCGACTTGGCTCTCAGGTACGCGTCGTACGCCCCGATATTTTCTGTCGGACGCTTGGCCAGGTCTTCCCGCTCGTCCGACCCGAGCGCGACCTTCAACGCCCCCGCCACTTTCGTCGCAATCTCGGTCTGCGCCGAGAATGGATCGGCCGACGATACGACGAGGGGCTCACCTGCCCATCTGGTCGTTGCGTCACTCGTGTTCACGAGTGTCGGGATTACCTGCGCCTGCCACGTCGAATCGGTCCGCGCCCATCGCACCACGCCACCCAGCACGTACGCGACACCCAGCTCGGTGCCGATCTGCTTTACCGGTTTGGTTGTTTTCTTGTACGCCGCAGTGCTCCGGCGATCGATCACGCTGATACCGGCCAGCCCTGCAAGCTTTCCGTTGACCGCATCCGTCAGACCATCGACAAAATATTCCTGCTCAGCCGGCCCCTGATTCTCGAACGGAAGTACCGCCAGCATGATCGGCTCTTTGGCACTCGCGCTTCTCGTCCCTTTCAAAGCGGCGAATCCAAGCGCCAGGGCAACTACGACCCCAACGCCAATCGCCGGCCGCTTCCACGATCGCTTCGACCATCCCGCAATCGCAGGTGATTGACCCGACGTACTGGAAACGCCACCGAGACGGGTAAGCAGTTCATCGCCGGTTTGCGGACGCTTGTCCGGGTCTTTTTCCAACGCGGACATGATCACATCGACAGCCGCCTGCGGAACCACTCGCGTAACGGTCGCAAGCGACACAGGTGTCTCGGCCAGATGCGCGCCGAGGAACTGTTGCGGTGTTGTCTTCCCCTCGAATGGATACTTGCCGGCGAGAAGCTCGTACGCCATCACGCCCCATGAATAGATGTCGGAGCGATGATCGATGTTCGGATCAGCAGCTGCCTGCTCCGGCGACATGTACGCGGGCGTTCCAATCGAAGTGCCGACGATCGTGAGCGTTCCACCAGGTGCCTGAGTCCTCGACGCCGATAAAGCTTTTGCGATTCCAAAATCGACAACGACAGCGCTGCCACTCGAGAGAAGAATGTTCTCCGGCTTGATGTCACGATGGACGATGCCTTCGCCGTGCGCATACCGAAGCGCGCGCGCGATGTCACGAAGTATGTCGAGCTTCTCGTCCAACGACAGCACGCCTTTGACCATCGCCGTGCGAAGCGATTCGCCGCGTACGAATGGCATCATGTAATACGGGAGGCCATCGCTGATGCCGGCGGAAAGAACCGGAAGTACGTGCGGATGCTGAAGCGCCGCAGCCAGCTTTATCTCACGCGTGAACCGCTCTGCCGACATCTCCGCAGCAAGCTCACGCGGCAAGACCTTGATTACGACGTCCCGGCCGAGTGTCTCATCACGCGCGACGAAAACGCGGCTCATTCCGCCACCACCCAGCTCGCGCTGAATGGTATAGGCAGTGTCGAGTGATGCCTGAAGCTGGTCGCGGAGCGTGGACTCGGTCAAACCGTTTGTTCCGTCGAAGTTGGACTCAATATACTTTCACGCTCGATCAGCCTGATCTTCTGCCAGATCTTTCCCGAGAGTCCCGTCGTCAGTGTCTCGATCTCGTTTACAGCTCCGAGAAGAACTTCATCCGTGAAATCCTGCACAAGTAGTGCTGCGAGCTTGCTGTTCACGGAAAGCAGCTCGCTGCAATAGTCGAGATACCGTCCGAGCTGCGCCGGCGTCATCGTCCGTTCCGGAGACGACGCTGTGTCTGGTGCATCTGAGCCCAGCCGCTCTGGATCTTTCGTCAGCTGATGCATATCCACAACGTGTGCGAAGCTTCGCAATTCGTGAATCGTTTTCAGCGCACGCTTTCTCTTGAGCTTCGTTTCAATCGTCAACAGAAAAAAGATCGCGATTCCGAGAAACACGATGTTGTTGATTCCGTCATTCGCCAGTTGAATGACCTCACCGAGTCCCTTCATCTCTGCCGGCAGTCGCACGGTGGCAGCCAGGGCGATGACAAGAACCAGCATGAGTATGATGGCGATACCGACTGGAATGCGCACGAGATAGTTGGGCTGCTTGAGAAAAGCCACAGTTTCGGTGACCTCCCTCCCGACCACGATCAGCTCATCGGCCACCTTGCTCAGTCCCGAGCCGGGAAACCGCTCCGCGATCCGCAGCTTCAGCCGCTCCAGGGTGCGGAGGATATTCGCCTCATCCAGCTGTCTGTATGGCACGGCTGGAATTTGCCAAGCCTGGACGCACTACCGATAGATGCGCACGTCTACATGTAACGCGCGATCGCCATGGCAGCGGTCGTAACTACGAGGAGCCAGCCCGCCGTTCTCAAAGCCCACCCCTGCCGCGTCTGAAGTCTCGCGAATTCGGCCCTTTGTGCATCGGTCGGTGGTGCCCCGCTGGTCCTGATTGCCTCGCCAAGCTGTGCCATCGATCGCGCGGCTCTTCCTGCAACGCCGCCGCCGATTCCCGCGGCAACGATCGCAGCGACAGCTCCAAATCCAAGAGCCATGCCGGTTCGACTGGATGCGAATACGCCATGACTCGCCATCGAGAGCCGTATGTACATCGTCAGTCCCGACAAAACCGTCAGAATCATCGCGCCGCCGATCCAGTTCCTGAGCCTCTGCTTCAGCATCAGCTCCTGCATGAACTTGCCGGACGATTCGCCTAGCACTGTTTGCGCCGGATAGATGAACCACGCAAGTGCGGCCATTGATCCGACCCAGAATACTCCGCCGAGGATGTGAAACAGTCGCAGCAGGATCATGAGATAACGCTCGTCCATCGGTAACTCCTTTCTTCTGAAGTTTTCTTCAGGAGTTTTCTACTGACGCTTTGTCGCTTTCAGCTCGCTGGCACTGAAGTTTTCCGACGCCTCGACGGAAGCGTGCGCGCCTCCCATTCCAACACCGTATTTCACGACCACTATCTCGACCGAATCGATCCTTCCTGTTCGTGGAAGAACTCCGGCCACAACCTCTGCAGCCGCCCGGATACGGTTGTCAGGCGCATATGCGGCGAGCTGTCTGTCGGGGTCCTCGAATCTCACCACAAGCTTTCGCCCGTTCGACAGCGTGACCTTGGGACCGTCTCCGGGGAATTTCGCATCGACCTTCGCAGCCACTTCCCGCGTCGTTTCAATCATTCTGCAGCCCGACCCGGCCAGAACGAGTGCAATCGTGGCAACACAGCTCATCGCGCGCATTGTCAGCATTCCCTGCCTCCTGGACGATCCTCCGAGAACCCCAAGATAACGTCACACGAGACTCGCGTTTAGATTCTTGGCCTGATGACTGCGCCGACCAGCTCCATGATTCCCGAAGAGGAAGTGCGCGAAGCACTCGCTCCGCATTACGTCCTGGAGAAAGAGCTTGGCCGCGGCGGAATGGGCGCAGTCTACCTCGCTCGCGATGTTCGGCTCGATCGCCTTGTTGCGATCAAGTTCCTGCCTCCCGATATGGCGGCCCGCGAAGACCTGCGCGCTCGCTTCCTCCAGGAGACACGAACAGCCGCGTCGTTTTCACATCCGAACATCGTGCCGGTTCACGCCGTCGAAGAGCGCGATCGCGTTCTTTGCTTCGTCATGGGGTTCATCGATGGCGAGACACTCACTGCACGAATCGCCAGAACGGGTCCGATGGCTCCCGCCGAAGCGATCAGACTTCTTCAGGAATGCGCGTGGGCGCTATCGTATGCGCACGGTCGTGGAGTCGTTCACCGCGATGTAAAGCCGGACAACATTCTGATCGACCGCGCAAGCGGACGCGCGCTCATCACAGACTTCGGCATCTCTCGCTCGCAGGAAGCGAGCGGCCTCACGATGGTCGGCGAGCTCATTGGCACACCGCAGTACATGAGCCCCGAACAAGCCACCGGCGAAGCACTCGACGGCCGCAGCGATCTCTACTCACTCGGCGTCGTCGCATTCTTCGCGCTTACCGGACGAATCCCGTTCGAGTCGAATACCGCGCACGGATTCCTCACCGCGCACATCACCCGCCCCGCTCCACCACTCGGCTCCATTCGCCCCGATATTCCCACGGGCCTCAGCAGCGCTGTCGATCGACTTCTGGCAAAAGATCCGTCAGAGCGGTTTCAGACAGGTGAAGAGCTGGCCGAGCATTTGGATCCGCTGCGGTCGTCGCGGAAGGAGATCGCTCCGGCGATTCGATTGTTCAATGTGAAAGCAAGTCAGGTGATGCGGAACGCGATCATCCTGCTGCTGCTGGCACCGACACTTTCTCAATCGGTGACAGGTGACGCTGATCAGTTCATCCTTTTTCTAATTGTGGCCGCTGCGGCCGTCGCACTCTTTCTTCAGGCAGTCGGCGGTTTGCGAGAGCTCGCGTCGCAGGGATTCAGTCATGAGGATCTCCGCAATGGAATCATGGCTGTAGCTGCGGAGGAACAGGAGGCCAGCGCACAGGCTCGCGCCGCTTCTGACTTCGAAGAGCGAAAGAAATTCAGGCGCTGGATAAGTTTTGCTGGTTTGGTATTCGCTGCCGTGACGATCTGGTATGGAATGAGCCTTCGCGTACCCCGACTGCATGGTGGCTACACGTCTCCGTTTCGAGCCATCATCTCCACCGGCCTCGGTGCAGCGGTGCTGATGATGACTTTCGTCTACAATATTGCGGCGCGCGGCGGCTCCGCCCGGATGGATGCGCAGCTCCGCAAACTCTGGACGGGACCAGTCGGGCGAAACCTTTTTGCTGTCGCTGCACGACGATCGGCAAAGGCCCGACCGACCGCAAAACTGGTATCGGCAGAGCTCGGCCCGGCTACGCTGTTTGAGGGATTGGCGAAGGATGTTCGAAAAGAGTTGGCCGACGTTACGCGAATCATCGATTCGCTTGTCGCTGCGCAGAGCGCGCTCGTAGCTCGCGAGCTTCAACTGTCAAACTCTCAGACGGAAGCAGGTCGCGGCACTGCGGGTGTGGCGACGGATACGCTCGATCGAGTAGTGACTGAGCTAGCCGAAGCAAGAACTGCGGCGACTCATCGTCGCGAAGAGATCGCTGCGTCTCTCGAGCGATTGCGCCTCGAGATAATCAGGTTGCGCAGCGGCATCGGAACCGTCGCGGACGTACGCCACGAAGCTGAGCGCGCCCGGACTCTTCTTCCCTCCTAGGGAAGGGTCTCCGCCACCTGGCGTGTTGTTAGCAGCAAGCGACGCTGCTGCCGCAAGTCAAATTCTCTTGACGGGAAATTGACAAACGCGCAGTAGCGACAGACCCGTACGACCGCTCAACTTTCCCCGTTCTCGCCGTTTCCTAACTTCCTACCCACATTGCGATGCCAAACACCCCTGGTCAGTTCGTGTGGTACGATCTAATGAGCCCCGATGTCGACGCTGCGACAAAGTTCTATACGGAGGTCGTCGGCTGGGGAACACAGCAGTGGGACGGTCCCGCTCCGTACACGATGTGGACCGCGTCAGGAGTTCCCATCGGTGGAGTAGTTCCTCTCACCACTGAGCATGCATCTGCTGGAGTAGTTCCTCACTGGATGGCGTACATCACCGTTGATGACGTGGACGCCACGATGGAAAAGGCAAAGAGTAAAGGAGCGACCGTCGTCGCAGAGCCGCGTGATATTCCTGACACCGGCCGATTGGCTGTGATGCGCGATCCTCAGGGTGCGCTCATCGCTGTCTACAAACCGATGAACGATGCGCCTGTTGGCGAGCCCGCAGTCGGTCAGTTCTCGTGGCACGAGCTCTCGACGACCGATCATCCAGCCGCATGGGATTTCTATAGCGAGCTGTTCGGTTGGGAGAAGATGGGAGAGATGGACATGGGCGGAACGATGGGCATCTACCAGATGTTCGGCACCAGTGGCCGGATGCTTGGCGGGATGATGAACAAGGCGCCCGAAAATCCGATGCCGCCCAACTGGCTGCTCTATGCGCGGGTGAGTGACGTGCAAGCGTCCGTCGACAGCGTCAAACGTCTCGGCGGCAAGGTGCTCTACGATCCGATGGAAGTGCCGGGCGGAGACCATGTTTCCGCGGTGATGGATCCGCAGGGCGCCGCGTTCGGGCTACACCAGAAAAAGGCTTGAGCGGCCCGGAAATTTGCTATCTTGTCGGTGACCACATCGACAACCTATGCGAATCCGGAATCCTCTCTCTCTGCTCGAAGGACGCCTTGAGCCGTCCAAGCGTGAAAAGCTCGAGAAGGCAGCAAGAATCACTGCCGGCACAGCCGCCGCGATCTGGATGGTTTTTCGCCTGAAGCGAGAGCTTTACGGTCCGGGCGGAAGCAAGATGTCCCGGTACGACGCGGAGGTCGATGAGATCTGGAGAAAGCGTCGGGAAGAGAAGAGATGAATGCAGAAAGGGCCGTGGAGATTTCGCGGCCCTTTCTTTAAGATACCGTTTTTCCTATGGAGTGCGGCCTTCGATCGACAGACTCATCCTCGAGTCTTATCCGAAGTACGCCATCCTGGCGCACGAGCAGACCAGTATAGGAAATCGCGCGCCTCTTTCTCGACCGGCTGCGTCGAGAGCTCCGCATCACTCAGC
>JBDTNA010000133.1:0-8084 GCA_039933985.1 Gemmatimonadales bacterium
TCTGCGTTGTCTCCCACAGCCAGTTGCCGGTTTCCTTCGCGAGACGCGCATAAAATCCGTAACCGTTCAGCGTGGTGCGCGTTGGATCGTAATCGGTGTCGAACAATCCGTCGCTGCTTTCATCCCGACCGGGTCGTTGATAGTACCGCGCGCTCGACTGCTGAGCGCGGCGGATCGCCGCAGTATCGCCGGCAATGCCGGTGAAGGCCGTCTGGATGTTGAAGGAGTACGCACGCTGACTCCACTGATGATTGAGATCGAAGCCGAGTGTGCCGGCGCGATTCCTGAGTCTCTGGATTTCGTCGTCGTCCTTGAGATCCCGATTCACCAGCGTCGCGATCGTACCGATGCGTGTGTTGCCACCACGGAAATCTTTCCGCAGACGTCCGATGAAATAGTTGGAGAGCGGCTCGATTTCCTGTTCCTGATTGCTGGTGCTGCCTTCGGTGCGGAAGACCGCAGTCTCCCGGTTTGTAACAGCGTCGAGCAGGCCGACAGAAAATCCGTTGCTCGTGCGGCCCGTGACCTTGGCGGCTCCGACTATCGTCGTCGCGTCAGTCGCGTCCACGAACTGGGATCGGGAGCCAACAAGCCCGGCGAGCTGCGGCGAGCGGCCGATTCGTCGCGTGTAAATCAGGGAAAGGCTCGACACGTTGTTGCAGAAGAAGCAGCTGAAGCCGCCGGTCGAGAAATACTGCGAGTTCGACACGAAGAAAGGCCTTTTTTCGCCGAACGTTGTCTCGAATACAGAAAGATTGACGACCGCGGGATCTACTTCCACCTGACCGAAATCAGGATTGACCGTCGCATCGAGCGTCAGATTCGACGTGACGTTGAGCTTCACATCACCGCCTGCCCTGAAATTGGTCTCGCGATTCGAGTGAAACGGATCGTTCGATGAAACGCGCTCCATCTTTGCGCGCGATGTCACATACGGCACGATCTCGATCTGTCGCGGCCGCGAGTTCACCACAATCCCGTTCAATGTTCCGAAATACGCTGGTCCGCCGTACTCGTTGCCGCGCCAGAATGCCCACATGTCCTGTTCATTCAGCCGGTCAATGCTGCGCCACACCTGCATTCCCCACGACTGCGCCGAGTCGCGCGAAAACCGCAGCTGCGAATAAGGAATCCGAAATTCGGCGGTCCATCCAAGTGAGTCGATGTTGGTCGCGCCTTCCCACACGGGATCGTAGGAGTCGTCACCGTTCTGGTGATCGCCTTTCACTCCCGATGGGTTGAGCTCGAACCATGTGCGGTCATTCTTGTTTTTGAATGTGTCGAAGACGAGCGCGATCTTGTCGGACGTGAGCGAGTTGCTGCCGTTCATGATCACATCACGCCGCGCGAGGGCCGAGCGGACACCCTTCGGCCCAAGTGAGTCGAACATCCGGGCGCCGATGTAAATCGCGCCATCGTCGTAGAGGATCCGCAGGTCGGTCTTCTCGCTCGCCGCCTTTCCCTCGTTCGGAACCGACTGCGTAAAGTCGCCGATGGGAGTAGCAGAGGCCCATGCGCTCTCGTCGAGCTTTCCGTCCACGACAACGGATCCGCTTCTGCGAGACGCCTGCGCGACGGGCCGCGGGTCGTTCTGGGACTTGGTAGTCACCTGGGCAGTGACAGGGGAGGCAAGGATTAAAGCGAAAAGCGTCGCGTGAGCGAGACGGAAACGACTATTCAAAAACATTGGCACTCCCCCGGGGGACCGGCCTGGTGTGAGCGGTGGGTAGGGCGTATCTCGCCCATGGTTTCTTAGACGCCGCCGAATCTGAATTGGATTCGCCCTTCACAAAACTTTTGCATCTGACACGCGAACGATAAATGAAAGGGCGTACATGGATTGACAGAGTGTTGAAAGGCTTTGGTAATGAAGGAGTTGAAGACGGGACGCCGCGTGGAAACTCAGAGGAACGGCCGGTCGGTTAAATTCGCTTTCGTAATGACACCGGCTGATTCGGATCCTCGCCGCTGGCGAATGCTCGCCCTGCTTTCGGCAGCGGAGCTGCTGGGCATGTCGCTGTGGTTTGCGGCGAGCGCCGTATCGGCGCAGATCGCGGAGCGCTGGTCTCTCGACACCGGTCAGACGGGTTGGCTCACTACAATCGTTCAGCTCGGCTTCGTCGTCGGCACCGCCTTGTCCGCGATGCTCAACCTCGCTGATGTGGTCCAGTCGCGAAAACTCTTCGCCGCATCGGCGATCGCTGGCGCCATCGTCAACGCACTTCTCCTCGGCGCGACGACCTACGCGATCGCGCTGACACTGAGATTCCTCACAGGATTTTTTCTCGCCGGAGTTTATCCGCCGGCAATGAAGATGATCTCTACGTGGTTCAAGAATCAGCGAGGGCTCGCGATCGGGACGATCGTCGGCGCTCTGACGGTGGGAAAGGCGACACCGTATCTGGTGCATGCGATTCCCGACGTGGGTGTATCGTCTGTTATTCTGACAGCATCGGCTGGGGCGGTAATGGCTGGATTGCTTGTCGCGGTGGGATACGCAGACGGTCCCTACCCCTTCGCTCCTCGGCCCTTCTCGTGGGGACTTGTTGCAACGGTTGCACGGGTTAGAGAATGGCGGCTTGCAACCGGCGGGTATCTCGGTCACATGTTCGAGCTCTACGCGTTCTGGGCGTGGATTCCGGCATTTCTTGCGGCGAGCGCCGCGGCGTCGAAAATGGGACCGCGGTCCTCGAGCGCCGTGTCGTTGATCTCCTTCCTGACGATTGCCGTTGGCGGAGCGGGATGCGTGTGGGGTGGACTGTATGCAGATCGGTCCGGTCGTGAAAAGCTCGTAACGATTGCACTGGCTGCCAGCGGAACCTGTTCATTGCTCGTTGGATTTCTTTTCGGCGCGTCGCTCTGGATTCTCGCGCCACTCGCGCTCGTCTGGGGATTCTTCGTCGTCGCGGACAGTGCCCAGTTCAGTGCGCTCGTAACCGAGTCGGTTCCTGGTCATGCTGTTGGAACCGCCTTGACCGTTCAAACTTCGCTCGGATTTCTTCTGACGATGGTAACGATTCAGGCCGTGTCGATGCTCGCGCAGAGCATCGGATGGCAATGGTCATTCGGGATCCTCGCGCTTGGACCTGCCGCGGGCATCGCATCCATCCGCGCGCTTGTGAGACTCAAGCGCGCGCACGCCGACGGCGCTTCAGCCTAGGCCGGGGCGATCTCGGGTTCAGGCTGGGCGAGAGTCCTTCGCCACTGAACGTATCCGACCGCGGAGAGAACGAGGAAAATGAAGTAAAGAACTGCCGTGACATAGAGATTCTTGTTGATGTACATGCCGATGTAGACTACGTCCACGGCGACCCAGACAAGCCAGTTCTCGAGCAGCTTTCGAGTCATCATCCACTGGGCGACGAGACTGGTGCTCGTTGTCAGCGCATCGACGTATGGCAGGGCAGCGTCGGTGTTGTGGGCCAGGAACGTTCCGATCAATACCGTTCCGGCAGCGATTATCGCGGTGAGAATGGCCGCGACGCGCGTCAAGGTGCGAGTCACCGGAAGCTCGGTACGATTCTTCCCTCCGTACAGCCAGTGATACCAGCCGTAGGCATTGAGAACGACGTAGACGACCTGCAGCCCGGTGTCGGCGTAGAGCTTCGATTCATAGAAGACAAAGATGTACAGACCGACGTTCACGATCGCGGTCGGCCAGCTCCAGATGTTCTGACGGACGCTGAGAAAGACACTCACGACGCCGAAGAGGGCCGCGATGATCTCGAGAGAACTCATGCTAAATGAAAAACTGATCTAGGATGTGCATTCAAATTCCCCTGAGCGAAGCGGTGAATATACCGGTGATGGAAGACGGAGCCCAATCCTGACCCGGACGTATTCGCCGCCATATGTTACGCGGATGTATCAACGGTTCATTCGATCTGCCGCTCTGCTGGTCATGCTCAGCGGGTGCGCGATCATTCAGCGCAAGCCGGCCGAGCCGGCCGACACCGTCGAACTTCCGACGGTTTCGGATGACGCGGCGGATTCATTGCTGGTCGATGTCTCGAGAGTAGACAGCACGATAATTGTCGATCTGCGTTACGCGACGAAAAACAACTTCACCGGCGCGCCGCTTCCCGGCTACGAGGGAAATCGCGCTTTCATGAGGGCTGAAGCCGCCGCCGCGCTGGCCGTGGCGAACGAAGATCTTCGCGCTCAGGGATACGCGCTGAAGATCTTCGATGCATACCGGCCCGTTCGCGCGAGTGAAGCAATGGTTGCGTGGACCCAGCGCGTGAACCGGCCTGATCTATTGAAGGACGGATACATAGCCGCGCGCAGCCGTCACAACCTCGGCGTTGCGGTGGACCTGACCGTGGTGAACCTGGCCAGTAGGGCCGAGATCACGATGGGGACGCCGTTCGATCACTTCTCACCAGCGGCGTTCACGACCAACTCGCGCGGGGTGATTCTCCAGAACCGGCTCCTGTTGAAGAAGGTCATGGAGCGACAGGGATTCACCAACTATGAGAAGGAGTGGTGGCACTACTCCTACGTCGTCCAGAATCCGGTCAGGTTCGACAGAGTCATCCGATAGTTCTCCGCTCGATTGATTGTAGTTGGTCCTGGATCCGCACGGGTCCTCCGTCCTCAGGCCTCAAGTGAGGACTACTTGCACTACCATTGTACTATTGTTATAGTACAATGGTACATATGCCCATGTTCACGGTAGACCCCAAGGATCCGACGCCTCTCTACGCACAACTTGAGAGAGCGATACGGACAGCCATTGCCACCGGGAAGCTCGAGCCCGGGACGCGGCTTCCGACTGTGAGGCAGCTGGCAGTGGATCTCCACGTCAACGCCAACACCGTCGCCAGGGTTTACGCCGCGCTTGAGCGAACCGATGTCGTCGAAACGCAGCGCGGCGTGGGCACGTTCGTTCGCACGACGCCGTCACCAGCGGCTGTGACAGCCAATCGCGAGCGCGAGCTGGAGCGCGCGATCTCCCGATTTATCCCCGAGGTCTCCGCCCTCGGTTTTTCGCTCTCAGACGTAATCACTTATCTCCAACGCAGGATCAAACAGGAGAAGGAAGTCCATGCTGATCACAAGCGGTAGCACCTCAGTGGGAAACCGCGACCGCGCCAACCGGCCGCCAAGCCGCGCACGGTTCAACATCATTGCTGCATTCATTCTTATAGTAGCGATTCTCACGGGACTGCTCGCGACGGCGTCTACGAAAAATCCGCTCTGGCTCATACTCGGCGCTCTGGTCGGCGGAATCTTCAGCCAGTCACCTCGAGTCGCCCAGCAGTGGGAGCGCGGCGTCGTGCTCCGGCTTGGCCGTTACATCGGATTGCGCGGACCTGGCCTGTTCTGGGTTCTTCCGTTCTTCGACAAGGTCTCGTCGTGGATCGATCAGCGCGTCGTGACGACGAGCTTCGCAGCCGAAGAAACACTGACGTCCGACACGGTTCCAGTGAACGTCGATGCAGTGTTGTTCTGGATGGTGCACGATTCCGAGAAGGCCGCGCTCGAAGTGCAGGACTACGCTCAGGCAGTGAGCTGGGCCGCCCAGACTGGACTTCGCGACATCATTGGACGGACTTCACTCACGGATTTGCTTCGTGGACGCGAACGAATCGAGGCCGAGCTTCAGCTCCTCATCGATGAACGATCGAATCCGTGGGGTGTGACGGTTCAATCGGTCGAGATGCGTGACGTCGTAATTCCGACGTCGCTCCAGGACGCGATGTCGCGCGAGGCTCAGGCGTCGCGAGAAAAACAGGCGCGCATCATTCTCGGTCAGGCCGAGGTTGAGATTGCGCATCTGTTTGGTGAGGCATCGAAATCGTACATAAACAATCCAACGGCTCTTCATCTCCGTGCGATGAACATCCTGATGGAGGGGCTCAAGGAGAAGGGCGCGCTGATGCTGGTGCCGTCGAGTGCTGTCGAGTCGATGGGTATTGGTGGTCTGATGGGCGCTGCTGCGATGAGGCAACAGACTCTTACAGAGAGTGAGTCGGCGCCTGCTCTTGGTTCGGGAACGGTCGTCATCTAGGGCGTTCAACCGTTACGAAGGCGAGCTTTTAGTTGGTAGCCGGTAGCCGGTAGCCGTAGCTGTATGCAATAAGCTGTAAGAATTGAAATAAATCGGAGAAGCTATGACGGTTGCCTCTCAAATTCTTACAGCTTATAGCGTATAGCTACCGCTAATCGCTAACGGCTAACGCCGCACTCCTTCGTTTTCTTCGTTGTCGTCACCGGTGTCCCCCGCACCGGAAGGAGCACCAGGAGTTGTCACCTCTGCAGTACTCTCGACAATCGGCGGCAAACTCGCAGAAGCGAGATCGCGATTCAATGCTGGCAGCGACTGATTGAGAGCAGCACGAATCTTCGACAGTTGTGTCTCCAGCTGCGCAGATAAAATCCGATACACCTCCAGCGTTTGATTCGTCGGGCGCGCGTCAGCACTTGCGGCGACACCTGCAAGCGCAGCGATCTTGTTATTGAGGCGGATCGGATAGTTCAGTGGATCCTGACCGGACCTGTTCTGCACCTGATAAATCTCACGCTCGGCAGCAGCAAGTTGAGACTCGAGGGCGTTCGCCGATGACTCGAATGCAGCGCGCTTGTCGGCCGGCATGCGCTTCGACCGATCGGTGAGCTGCGAGCGAACATTACGAACGAGCTTCACCGCATCGTTGGCCTTGTTGGCCTCCGCCTGCACCTTCATCAGAAACGCGAACTGATCCGCGAGATCGGCCTGCGTCGCATTTGATCGCGGGTCCTTCAGCACACGGAATGATTGAGTTTGCAAGGCGCCATTCACGCGCATGCGAACCGTGTAGGTGCCAGGCACCGCGACCGGACCCTGCGTTCCTGCTGCCCACAGGATCATGTTCTCGAACGTCGACGCGTCCGGATAACGCAGATTCCATGAGAACGTGTTGAGACCAGCTTTGTTCGAGACGCGCGGCGGCGGTGGTGAGCGGCGCGGACCGTCATCTGCAACCGTTTCTTCACCTCTCGCCTCGGTGCGCACTGCCGAATCGGCTTTCACTCCCGCTTTCTTCAGGCTGTCTGCGCGTGCGGTCTTGATGCTGTCTGCGCGTACGGAATCGCGCGCCACATTCGCATCCTGCACGCTCGTGAACGAACGAATCACTTTCCCCGCGGGGTCGACGAAGTCCATCGCCACAGTCTGGCCTGGTGTTTTGAGCCAGTAGTACACGACTGCACCCGATGCCGGGTTCTGTCCCGTGGGATGATCACCGCCTGCACCCGTTCCACCGCCCCCGCCGAAGTTCGCGCGATAGACATCGCGTGGCTTGAAGAGATGCGACGCACTCGTCGTGATCTCCGGACTCATCTGCCTCAATGCGGACAGGTCATCGAGAATCCAGAACGACCGGCCATGAGTTGCGGCGACGAGGTCACCTTCCTTCACGGCAAGATCGTGAACCGGGACGATTGGAAGATTTCTGCGCATCGTCTGCCATGTCGTACCGTTGTTGAAGCTGATCCAGACACCGCGTTCGGTTCCGGCGTAGAGCAGTCCGCGCCGAACAGGATCTTCACGAACCACGCGCACGAATTCGCTCGCGGGAATTCCATCCGTCACCAATTGCCACGTCGTTCCATAGTCCGTCGTTCTGTAGATGTACGGCTTCTGGTCGTCCATCTGGAAATGATTCGAGGCGACGAACGCCGTGCCCGGCGCGAAGTGCGACGGCTCGATGATCGAGATGCGGCTCCATTCCGGAATGTCTTTTGGCGTGACGTTCTTCCAAGTCTTTCCATTGTCGCGCGTCACGTTCACGAGTCCGTCGTCAGAGCCTGCCCAGATCACTCCCGGTGCCACTGCTGATTCAGCGATCGTGAATACGGTCGCGTAGTACTCGACCGACGTCTGATCCTTGGTGATCGGTCCGCCCGACGGACCTAACGTGCGTGGATCGTGGCGTGTGAGATCGGGGCTGATCGCCTCGAAACTCTGTCCATCGTTCTTCGATCTGAAGATCACGCTGCTTCCGACGTAAAGCGTTTTCGGATCGTGCGGAGAGATCACGATCGGGAACGTCCACTGGAATCGATACTTCGCATCGACAGCGTCGTGACCCATCGGATTG
>JBDTNA010000134.1:0-8080 GCA_039933985.1 Gemmatimonadales bacterium
CACGTCGATCTGGATCGATCCGGAAAGAGGGCTCTTTGTAATCCTGTTGACGAACAGAGTGAATCCAAATCGCGACAATCAGCGGCACGTTCCACTCCGGAGAGCGATTGCCGACGCGGCGCAGATGTCGATCAAGGACGCGCCGCTCATCAACTGGGAGGCTGGCAGGTGACGATCAGGGTGCGTGAGCGGGTGAAAGTCGTAATCGCCGAGTACGACGAGATTGCGAAGCAGGTCGCGCGAAGAATACGCGAGGTGATTCTCGCGCGAAGGATGGAAAACCTGACCCCGGTCCTCGGCCTTGCGACCGGCAGCACGCCAATCGGCGTGTACCGTGAGCTCATCAGAATGCATCACGAGGAGGGATTGGATTTCAGCGACGTCGTGACGTTCAATCTCGACGAGTACTACCCGATGCGGCCCGACAGTATTCACAGCTACAACCGCTATATGTGGGAGAATCTCTTCGACCACATCAACATCCGTCCGGAGAATGTCCACATTCCGAACGGCGCAGTGCCTCGCGAACAGCTCAACGCGGAAACTGAAGCGTACGAGGATGCAATACGCGATGCGGGTGGAATAGATCTGCAGATTCTCGGCATCGGGAAGACCGGACACATCGGCTTCAACGAGCCGGGTTCCGGGATCGATTCCCGCACGCGCGCGATTGCGCTCGACACGATCACGCGGCGCGATGCCGCCGCCGATTTCTTCGGCGAGGACAACGTTCCGACAGAAGCCATCACGATGGGTGTTGCGACAATCATGGAGGCGCGCGAAGTCGCGCTGATCGCAACGGGAGAGCACAAGGCCGCGATAATCAAGCGCGCGGTCGAGGGCGAGCCAGCGCCCGATGTAGCCGCGACGTATCTCCAAATGCACACGAACGCCGTGTTCTACGTCGATAATGCAGCGGCAGCCGAGCTCACGCGTGTTCGGACTCCGTGGATCGTCGACGAGGTCGAATGGAGTCGAGACCTGGAGATCGCCGCCGTGATATGGCTGAGCGAAGTGACGCGCAAGTCCATCCTCAAGCTGGACAGCCTCGACTATCGAGAGAATCACCTGAGCTCGTTGCTGTCACGCTATCAGGAGGCCGGCCCGCTGAACGGAGAGGTGTTCAACGCGTTGATCTCGAAGGTGCGCGGACGCAGCAAACTGCCGTCGGGAAGAAACATCATTGTCTTCTCTCCACATCCCGATGACGACGTAATATCGATGGGCGGGATGTTGAACAAGCTCCACCAGAATCAAAACAACATCGTCGTCGCCTATCAGACGTCGGGAAACATTGCCGTATTCGATCACGAAGTACGGCGCTACGTGGATTTTCTCCGCCGCTTCGATCGTGACTTCTCCATGGCCGGCACTGCCACGAGCGATCTGGTGGAAAAGGTGGAAAGCTTTCTCGACACGAAGATGCCCGGTGAGGTTGACATTCCAGAGGTGCTGACGATCAAGAAGGGAATTAGGGAGGCTGAAGCCGTCTCGGGAATCGAGACGTTCGGCATGCATCGCGATCAGGCGCGGTTTCTCAATCTTCCTTTTTATCAGACGGGCAAGACGCGAAAAGACCCGATAGGACCGGAGGATGTTCGCATCACGCTCGAGCTTCTCGAGGAGCATTGCCCTTCGCTCGTGTTCGTTGCCGGCGATCTGTCCGATCCGCACGGCACACACCGGATGTGCCTCGAGACCGTCGAGGCCGCGCTGACCCAGTATTCAGGCGAGCAGCCAGAGATCTGGTACTATCGCGGCGCGTGGCAGGAGTGGGACGTCAAGGAAGCCGATGTTCTGGTGCCGCTTTCCGAGGATGAGCTGCGCTGCAAGATCCTCGCAATCTTCAAGCATCAGAGTCAGAAGGACCGTGCGCCATTTCCCGGACAGGACGATCGTGAGTTCTGGCAGCGAGTCGAAGAGCGGAACAAGAACACCGCCGGCACTGTCGATCGTCTCGGGCTTCCGGAGTATTTTGCGATGGAGGCGTACGTCCGTCGGCGAAATGGGGAGCGCGTCGAGCCTGAGCTTGTTGCCACGAGCGCGTTAGGTGCGCCGGGTGCGATTGTGCCTCCGGCTAAACCCCGCGCCCGATAGAACCGAGGCGAACCCCTTCCGTGGCGCGCAACGCGTTGCCAGTTGTTCCGTAATGAGTTTTCCGTAACAGCGAACGCAGCACGCAACAACGGGGCACTCGCTGCGCGCCACGGGACGGGTCAGGCCGTAACAATACCTTCCGACAGCTCAACCATCCTATCGGCGTAAGCCCTCGCGAATTCAATGTCATGCGTCGCGATCAACAACGCCCTCCCCTGCTCCGCCAATGCACGCAGCGTTGCTCCAAGCGCTCCACGCCGAGCAGGATCGAGCGCCGACGTCGGCTCATCCATGAGTAGAATCATCGGCCCCGGCGCGAGGGCGCGCGCAATCGCTACGCGCTGGGCTTCCCCGCCGGAAAGCTCACGCGGGTAGGCATCGGATCGGTGAGCAACCCCGAGCGAATCCAGCAGTACCGCCGCGTCGTCCAGCGCACGCGCATGTGTTACGCCGTGCGCATGCACTGGCGCGAGTGTGACGTTCTCGATTGCAGTCAGGTGCTCGAACAGAGAGTGAGCCTGAAACACCATACCGACTCGCTTACGGAGAGGCCGCAAACGAGATTCACGCGGTAGTGGACCGGGTCCCAGCGAGAAATCACCGATATCGATTCGTCCCGCTGTGAAACGCTCGAGAGCGGCAACCGCGCGAAGTATTGTCGACTTGCCCGCGCCCGATGCGCCAAGCAGCGCACAAATCTCACCCGGAGCGACCTCGAGATTCACACCCTGAAGAATCTTTCGCGATCCGCGCTTCATCACGAGATCACGAATTGTCAGCGCGGCGCTCATGCAGCACTCCATCTTCGCTCGAGCCGCCTTGCAAACCGCGACAAAGGAAGCGAGAACGCGAGGTACACCGCTGCGCAAAGAATTCCCGGGATAACCCAGCTTCCGGTATTCGTCGCATAGATAGCGGTCTGCTTCGTCAGCTCGACAACGGTGATCACCGAGACGAGCGAAGAGTCCTTGATCAGCGCCACGAAATCGTTGGTCATCGGAGCAAGTGCGAGGCGAAGCGCCTGCGGACCTCGAACGAGCCGGAATATCTGCGCCTCGGACAGACCAAGAGTTCGCGCTGCCTCGAGCTGCGCCCTGCTGACCGCCTCGAGCGCGGCACGATAGATCTCCGAT
Organism: Gemmatimonadales bacterium; assembly: GCA_039933985.1. GTDB lineage: Bacteria > Gemmatimonadota > Gemmatimonadetes > Gemmatimonadales > Gemmatimonadaceae > UBA4720. The sequence goes on from JBDTNA010000134.1 coordinate 3,231, forward strand.
TCGTACGCAGCGTAGTTGAGGCCGAGCCCGATCACCGCCGCCGCGAATGCCGGCAAGCGCACGACGCCCGACAACCCGTAGTAGATCACGAACAGCTGGAGCAGCACCGGGGTGCCGCGGACAACCTCGACGTAAGCGGCAAGAAGACCGCGCATGATCGGGCCACCGTATATCCGGCCAGCGGCAACACCAAGCCCAATGGATACTGCGATCGCCATCGACAGAATCGACAGAAGCGCAGTGACTCCGGCCGCTCTCAACAGCGATGGCACGTATGATCCGATCGTGCTCATCGACGACGCTCGTGCTATGCTCCCGGTCGCTGGGGCAGGAACAGCCGAAAGCACTCGCTCGAAATGCTTCGCCTCAGAGTCGTCCCACACATTCCACGCGCGGAAAGATTTCTCGAGCGATCCGTCGCGCATGCGAGCGCGGAGAATCTCATCGACCGAATCTCGAAGGGCGGTGTTCCCCTTCGCCAACACTCCGACGTAGTACCCTATCGCGACTGGCTCAGGCTGAATCACGAATCCGGGTGTTCGCCGAAGCGATCGCTCCGCAATGATGTGATCGAGCAGCACCGCATCAACCCGGCCGGCCAGGAGATCACCGTAGGGATGAACGTCGTCGTCATACGAAACCGGAACGACTCCCCACTTTTTCTGGCCGTCGAGGAGAAGGTCGTATGCCATGGTGGATCCAAGCGTCGCGACTTTTCGTCCGGCGAGATCAGCGAGCTTTCGATAGCGGTCACGATCGGCTGGCCGCACCGCGAGAACTTCACGAAACTCGAAATACGGAATCGTCACGGCGCGACGCGCGCGCAGCGCGGGCCTGTCCTCAACCCCCGACATCGCAATATCGAAATCACCGCGCTCGGCCGATGCTTCAATCGATGACCACGCGACCTGCACGAACTGCGGACTGCGACCCAGGCCGCGAGCAATCATCTCCGCCACTTCAACATCGAAGCCACGAACCTTCGACGCATCGGAAGCGTCAGCCTCTACGAAAGGGGCGCCGCCTTCGGCGTCGCCGCCCCACTCGAGCGGGGGATGAGACGTGCTTTCATTGCGCGGTCCCGCAGTGCACGCGCAAAGCACGAACACCGCAAGCGCGAGAGCTCTCAGGCGGCGAGCACCGGAATCATATTTCGGGCGGACAGCATCACCGCGGGATCATCGCTGATGATTCCGTTGACACCGGCGGCCCACAGACTCTTTGCCATGACCGGATCGTTTATCGTCCATACATGCACACGGCAGTTTTGCGCCGGCGCGACTTTCGCAAACCTGCGCACAGGAAGCGGTAGGCCGTAGTAGTCGAGCGGAACACAAAGCGCGCGGTAGCTGAACGGAGTGACCGGCCGCTTCATCAGTACTTCGCGCATCAGTCTCGTGACGTCGTTGCGCGCAGCGCCGGTGGCGATGTTCGAGTCGGCGAAAACGCGGACCGCGCGATCGTCCATCGCATCGACAAGACATCTCGACTCCGCTTTGTGCGATTCGATCAGCTTCCTGACACCAGTCGCTGCAAGAGGAGCCTTGATCTCGATCAGCAACGGAGTTGACGGAAAGGCGTCGAGAACTTCATCGAATCGCGGAATTCGATGGCCTTTCCCTCTGTAAGGGAATGTCTTTCCTCCGTCTGCCGTGAATCGAGCACCAGCATCGAGCTCGCGCAGCTCGGCAAATGTCTTCCGCGCGATCTCGCCGGTTCCGTCCGTCGTGCGCGTGAGGGTCGCATCGTGATGCACGACGGGAATTCCATCCGCTGTCACGTGAATATCGAATTCGATCGCATCGGCGCCGAGCGATACCGCCTGCGCAAAGGATTCGATGGTGTTTTCGGGAGCGTACGCACGATTTCCGCGGTGTCCGATTACCGGCCGCGCTCCGGCTTCAAGAAGAATGTTCATCTCAACCAGAAATAAAGCAGAACGGAGCGGCGCGCCAAAGTGGGCGCACCGCTCCGTTCAATGAAAAGGTTCTCTCTTCCTAGAACATCATCTGCAAGCGGGTCAGGATGAGGCGACCGACCAGGTTCCCCTGCGTGAACTCGCGATGCCGCTTGTCAAGAATGTTCGTGCCGTTCACAGCGATCAGCGCTCCGCGCAGGAAGTCGGGCCTGTAAGAGATTCCAGCATCGAGCAGCGTGTAGGCCGCGACCGGTCCGCCGACGAACGCGAGTGTATTGAATGCGTCAACGTGCCGCTCACGGATTTCTCCGGCCCAGCCGTTGTCGAGCCCGCGGTAGTGAACCGCGAACGAGTGCTTCTGCGCCGGGGCATTCAGCGAGACGTCTTCGCGGGTGCCGAGGCGTGCCTTCGAGAACAGCTTCTTGTTGACCCAGGAGTAGGTTCCCTGAACCGAGAAGCCGGCGTCGAGCAGAAGCTCTGCACCGAGATCGGTGCCGAGCAGGTTGAGTGACTTGTTGTAGCTCCGGTACGCGACGATCACGTCGTTGCCTGCATTCGGCGTATCGAAATTGACGACACCGATCGGGCATCCGGCTGGAGCAGCTCCACTGCAGGCCGCGGTGGGGTTGCTTCCCGGCAGGCTACCCGCGAGCAGAGCGGCTACGGTCGCGGCGGCGGAAGCCGGAATGCCGATCGTCGGGAAGAATCCGGCAAGCTGCGCTCCGAGGTAAGCGCCAAGCGCGTTGCCGTTCATGAAGACGAGCGGCGTTTCGAGCTGAAGCGGTCCGACGAAATTCTTGCGCTGCTCGTGCCAAACGTCGATCGAGAGCTGCAGCCGGTTACCGATGATTCCCTTGTATCCTGCTTCGATTGTGCTGTGGATCGTCGGCTTCGGTGCGTCGATGTCGAGGACCTGTGCCGGTGTAACGACGAACGCCGATGCGCCGGGGACGCCGGGAATTACAAGCGTGGTTCCGACCTGCTCAGCTGTTGGTGTTCGTGAGGCAAGAAACTGGGCCGTGCCATTTGCTACGAGCGCCGCCTGCGCCGCAGCGTTTGCCGGCGGAAGTCCCGCTGCGATGAACTGCGCGGTGAACGACTGAGTCAACGCTGCGACGATACCCGCTCGCGCCGTCGCGAACGAGTTCGCATACGGGTTAGCCGCGACGAACGGTGCGGCCGCGCTGCCACCGAATGCCGGAAGGGCTCGCATGCAAAGTCCGCCAATTCCCGTGGGGCAATCGCGTCTGAACTGGAACCCGGTGTCGGGAGTACCCAGCGCTCGAATGTCAAGGAGAGCAGTGCGCGATGCCAGGCGATCGAGGAAAAGATTGTTCGTGCTCGGTGTCGAGAAAGCACGGTTGTAGGTCAGTCTGAAGTTCTGGTTTTCGACAGGCTTGAAAACGAGGGCGAGACGCGGTGAGAAAACCGCTTCGTCCAGGCGGCTGTGCTTGTCTACGCGAGCCGCTGCAGTGACCTCGAACATCCTCGAGAGCGTCGTGACAGAATGGACGTAGCCGCCAATCTCGCTGATCTTGTCATCGTCCTCGTTGCGGCCATTGATCGTTCCTTTGGTTCTCGGCTCCGTGTTGATGTAGTCGAGTCCGTAAAGGAATCGTTGCCGTGAACCGAGATCGAACCCGTGCTGCACCTGGGCGGCAAACTGACGCGACAGATCGATGATGCAGGACAGATCGGCAACAGCGGGGCAATTCGTATTGCTTCCGACGGTCTGGAGCAGATAGGTGCCTCCGGCATCGCTGGTATTCATGAATACCTGTCCGAACAGCCGGTTGTAGCGCGCCCGAAGCTGGTACGTCTGATAGATCCAGTCCTTGACCTGCGCTGGGCCGAGTCCGGTCGGCTCTACCGCTTTGATCGCCTGACTGCGGCCGTAGTTCGCGATGATCTCACTCGCAGGTGTCGGCCGGAAGTCCATTCGCACTTCGCCGGCGTAGCGCTTGAGGTCGCGGTCGCGTGGCTTTTTCTCGCCGACTGTGTCCGCCGGAACGCCCTCGCAAGGCTCACCCGAAGCACCCAGGGATGCGGAGCCGTCGCAGAAATCCCACTCGGTTCCCTTGAATCCTTCAATCGCTCCCTTGACGGCGAATTTCGGGCTTAGCACCCAGGCCGAGCGGAGGGAGCCGCGCAGTACATCCTGATTGCCTGCGTCAACAGTGACCGTCGTTCCAGCCGAGGTAAACGGATTCTTCGTAAAGAGAGCCATTACACCGCTCGCTGTATTGGGACCGTACAGTGCGGCACCTGGTCCGAGTACAACCTCGATTCGCTCGATGTCCTCGTTCGTCGTCGTGCTGAGGTAGGGAATGTTGACGCGCAGTGACGGAACAAACGCGAAGCGATTGTCCGTCAGCGTCATCAATGCGCCGGAGAAAATGTTGTTGAATCCGCGGGCAACGACGTTCGCTCGCATCAGACCGCCACGGGCGACGTCGATTCCGGGCAGTGCCGTCACGTGGTCTACGACGTTGATCGACGGCCTCTCGTTCACCTGCTCTGAGGAAACCACGGACACCGAAGCTGGAGCGTCAATGACCTTTTCCTCGTGCTTGCCGACAGCTGTTACGACTGTTTCAAGTGACGTGATATTGGTCGAAAGTCGAATGTCGATACTCGCGGATGCACCCGCACCAACATTGACGTTCTGCGCGGTGCGGACACCGTACCCGATGCGCCTCGCCTGGACGGCATATCGTCCGGGTGGAACATTGGTTATGCGGAAGCTGCCTGTCTCATTACTGGTAGCCTTTGAGACAGCCTCTCCGCTTGCCGCGATCGCGGAAACCTCGACCGCGTTGATCCCATTCCCTGCCTGATCGGTAACCCGCCCCGTAATCGTGCCATTCTGCGCGGCTACAGGCATCGCAAAAGCCATGAACGCCAGAACGAACAGCATCCGTATCCGGTTTGC
>JBDTNA010000135.1:0-8051 GCA_039933985.1 Gemmatimonadales bacterium
ACAACGTTGCAATCGACGTCGCTCGCAGCACGAGTGATCCGGCCACGTTGATCAGTGCAAACGCGGATGCGCTCAGAATCGCGGGAGTTGCTCCCGATTCCGTCGCTCGCCTCATCGCACTTACGACGCCGCTCGGACTGCCAGCCGTCGTTCCCGGCGTGCCGGCGGTTCGCGAGCACAACGGAGTCACGTGGCTCGGCCGATTGGATGACACGCGCGATACGATGAAAACGCGCGCAATCACGAGTCTCATCGGCTTCACCCGCGATGGTGCTCTCGGTTTCGGACCGCTTTCAGCTCCGTCGTCTGCAGGAGAACGAAAAGAGCGAACCTTCGGCGCGCAGCTAACGCTCGGTGATTATGTAGGCGCGGGCCGCCGTGTGCTGACAGAGACACGCATTGCAGCGAGCGCGGTGAAAACTGAATCAGAGCCTTATCGTAACGTTCCAGGCGCGAGCGTCCTCGTCAGATCCACCGTCGATGGCGGCGCTGATGTGACATCGCTCACCCTGGGGGGTGGATCGTTCTTCGCGACTGACGATTCTCGCTGGACGTTTGAAGCAGCGAATGAAACTCTGTGGAACGCGCGTGGCAGGAAGCATCGGTTCAAGGCACTCCTGTGGGGACGCGCTGACGGACTCCAGCAGAATGGAATCTCGAACGAGCTAGGTACGTTCACTTTCAACTCGATCGACGACTTCGAGGCCGGCCGACCGGCGAGCTTCACCCGGACGCTCTCGCAGCCTGAGCGCGCCGGAAAAGTGTGGAACGCAGCAACGGCGCTCGCGCACTTCTATGGGAAGTCACGCTTCTTCAGTGTGCTCTACGGAGCGCGACTCGAAGCTGATGGATTTTTCGATTCACCGGAACGCAATTCTGCGCTCGACCAGGCGGTGAATGTGAAGAGCGGCGCTGCGCCGTCGCGAATCCACATCAGTCCGCGTGCGGGATTCTCGTACATGTACAACAAGGAGAAGGACAACGGAAACGGAACGAATCAGACGAACGTCGGCCGCTTCTATCGAACCGCTACCGGCGTTATCCGTGGTGGCATCGGAGAGTTTCGTGACCTTCTTCGACCGGGAATTCTTGCCGACGCGTCGGCAGCGACCGGTTTGTCGAGTGGAACGTCAACGTTGTCGTGCGTTGGATCTGCGGTGCCCACAGTTGACTGGTCGAAGTTCGAAGGCAATCCAGCTGACATTCCGACACAGTGTCTTGACGGAAGCGGTGCGTTGTCGGAGAAGGCACCAGCTGTAACTCTCATCGATCCGTCGTACGATGTGCCGAGAAGCTGGCGCGCCTCACTCGACTGGTCGACGAATCTGCGCAAGACACTGTTGTTCAGACTGGGCGGCCTTGCCACGTATGATCTGTCGCAGCCGGGAACAGTAGACGAGAATTTCGCCGGCTCTCAGCGGTTTGCATTGTCGAACGAAGGAAACCGCCCCGTATACGTTTCGACTTCGGGGATCGATCCACTCAGCGGCAGCGTGTCAGCATCGGAGTCCCGAATCTCGAACCTGTTCGGCAGAGTTGGATCGCGAGTCAGCGATCTTCGTGGATACGGCGGGCAGCTCAACTTTGGTTTGTCGCCAGACGTGTTCAAGTTCCGCACGAAGGGATCGTTCTACGGATCAGCGAACTACACTCTACAGTGGACGCAGCGACAGTTCCGCGGATTTGACGGCGCCGGATTCGGCGATCCACGCGAGCGCGAGTGGGCAGCGAACTCCTCCGACGCCCGTCACGTACTCGTGCTGACCACCGGCTTCTCACATCCAAAGACCGGAACGATCACGATCTTCTCCAGAGCCCAGTCGGGACTGCCTTTCACGCCGATCGTTCAGGGAGACGTAAATGGCGACGGCCGCGGCGGCGACAGGGCGTTCATTCCGAACACGGCCACCGAGGGCGATGCGTCGCTCGCTTCGCAAATGCGCCTACTGGTAGACAACTCGAGCGGAAGCATCAAGGACTGTCTGCTCGATCGCGCCGGAAAGGCAGCGAAACGCAACGGCTGCCGCGGTCCATGGACACAGTCTCTCAACATTCAGTGGCGGCCGCCAATGCCGGGTAAATGGGGCGGACGCGTAACTCCGAACGTGTATCTCCAGAACGTGCTTGCTGGAGTCGATCAGGCAGTTCACGGAAGCTCGCTGCACGGTTGGGGTTCGCAGGCGATTCCCGATCCTGTCCTTCTCGTACCGAAGGCGTTCGACGCTTCGTCCCGCCGATTCCGCTACGACGTAAATCCGCGCTTCGGAACAACGAATGCCGGTCGCAGCCTCGGGCGCGATCCGTTCCGCATCGTGATTGATTTCTCTCTCAATCTCTCGACGAACTTCGATCTGCAACAGCTCAGGCGCGCGGTCGAGCCTGTCAAGACAAAACAGGGATGGGAGCGTCGCTCGGCCGACTCGCTGACTTCATTCTACCTGGCTGAGACGTCGAACATCTTCAAGCTGCTGGTCTCGGAGAGCGATTCGCTGTTTCTGAGCAAGGCGCAAGTCGCCGCGCTGCAGACCGCGGACTCCGCATTCTCGGCCCGCGTGCGCGCTCTCTACATCCCGCTTGGCAATTACCTGGCGCAGCGGGAGGGAAGCGCCGGAAAGGCAGAGGTCGATAGTGCAAAAGCGACGGAGAAGCTCTACTGGAAGATTTTCTGGGAGCAGCCCGAAATCGCGGGAGCGATCGTGACCGGATCGCAGCGCGAGCTCATGCCGATGTTCGCACGGATGCTCGAGACAACACAGGAAGAGCGAAAGCACAGTCAGTGGTCGTTCGGACATTCTGTGCAGTTCGCGGATAAACCGCGGAGTCAGTAGGGGGGAATTCATCACGGAAGTCGCGCGGAACTTCGAAACTGCCTCCGTGGTTTCCCTGGACTTCGCGGCTTCCGTGGTGGATTCGGCTCAGCTGCCCCGGGCGAAAGCGATCTCTTCGGCGCGCTGCCCATAACCGTCCGGCTCGAGCCCGCCCGATTTCCATCGCGTCTTGAAATCTCTGACTATTCTCGGAAGATAGATTTCGGGCGCGGTGTAAATCATTCCGGCAGTGCCGAGCTCCGCGAGACTCTTTGAGTTGTCGAGCTCGGACATCCATCGGCCGCTGAATGGAGAGCAATGAGGAAGGAGACCGCGCGCGACGAGGGCTGATCGATCAGCGCGAACGATTTCCGGCGATGCGCCTGCGGCTGCGGCGATCACCTCGATAAATCGGTCCAGCTTCATCGATTCTCCATACGATATGTTGTAGTCGCTGCCTTTTCCCGCGTTTGTCTCGGCGAGTCCGGTGACGAGGTTGGCCACATCGCCGACGTATACGTGACGTAGTGGCAGCCCTTCGCCTTCGGGAATCAGGAGCGGGCCGCCATCGAGAATTCTCGCAGCGTATCCCTGAATTCTTCCATAGTGATCGCGTTCCGACGCAACCATCGGAAGGCGGAGAGTCGTCACCGGAAAATCTGCGTCGGCACGCGCCGACATGAACGCGTCTTCTGAATCGCGCTTGTCGGCTCCGTAAAGCCAGCTCGAATGGTCGGATGAGTCGGGCGGCGGCGGAGCCATCACCGGGCCAGCGTAGTCGCCTTCCTTGAACGGTCGATCGAGACCCTCGCGAACCAGATACACCTGTCCGCTGCTGACGAACACATATCGACCGACGCGGCCGCCGAAAATCTGGATTGCCTGCGCCGCTTCGGCACCGGTGTAGGTGGTCGCATCGAAGACGAGATCGAACGACCGTCCGCGCACTGCGTCACGAACCTGGAGCGTATTGCCGCGATCCGCTCGAAGCCGCTCGATTCGCTTCGGCAGCTCGTCGCGCGTCTGACCGCGATTCATGATCGCGACGTTGTGACCGCGATTGAACAGCTCGAGCGCGGTGACGTGGCCGAGGTTGCGTGTGCCGCCGAGGATGAGGATGTCGGCCATGGGAATAAAGTTACAGCGTAAGAACGGACGCGAAAATCGCCGGTGCAGGGGATTGCCCCTGAAATGCGGCACCGCTAAATGAAAGGATGAACTCGTCGCTCACTCTTCGCGCGGGCCCAGCTGCGCTGGCCATCATTCGCGAGCGAGGGTTGCGGGCGGAAGACGTGGATATTGTCCCGGGTGCGTCAGGCGGAGCGAAGTGGTTGTCGATTGCCGGGCTCGACCGATTTCTTTTCGGAGAGTTCTTTCAGGCGCCTCGCATGAGACCCCTGCATCTCATCGGCTCGTCGATCGGAAGCTGGCGAATGGCCTGCTTCGCGCAGAAGGATCCGATTGCGGCGCTCGCGCGTGGGCACCACGGTTACATCTACGATCAGCGCTATTCGCCGAAGCCGCCTGCTCGCGAAGTAACCGCGGTTCTGGGGCGTCTTCTCGACGATTTGCTCGGACCGACCGGGGTGGACGAGATCCTTTCGCACGCGTGGGCGAAAATTCACGTGATCACAGCGATGGGTTCCGGACTCGCTGCGAGCTCGCAGCGCATTGCGATCGGAGCTTCCCTAGCGATCGCTGCGCTCGGAAACATCGTAAGCAGAAGATCGCTGGCTCTTCAGCTCAAGCGATACGTTTTTCACACCGCGGGGAGCGACACGCCTTTTCTGCATCTGTCCGATTTGCCGACAACGCATTTGCCCCTGACTCGCGACAATGCCCGTGCAGTTCTGCTCGCGTCGGGATCGATCCCGCTGGTCGTCGAGGGTGTTGCAATTCCGGAGCGCGAAGGCGAGATGCACTGGGATGGCGGTGTTGTCGACTATCATCTCGACCTCGACTTCGGACCCGGATCGGGAATCGTGCTGTACCCGCACTTCTTCGATCACATCGTGCCCGGCTGGTTCGACAAGGGTCTCAAATGGAGACGTGCCGGTCCCGCGAACTTCAGCCGTGCTCTGCTGATTGCGCCATCACGGGAGTTTGTGGGGTCGCTTCCCGGTGGAAAGATTCCGGATCGCACCGATTTCTATTCAATGAGTGAGACGGAGCGAATGAGACGCTGGCAGGGCGCGGCGGACGCAAGCGAGCAATTAGGCGACGAATTGCGCGAGCTGGTTGCGACGGGCCGGCTTGCCGAGCGAATCGAGCGGTGGGTGTGAGCGTCGACTACTGATTGTTTGTCCCGGCGGACGGGATTCTCGAAGCTGAAGTCTTCTCATTTTACCACCGAGAACACCGAGAACACCGAGGCAAAAGCAATTGTTAAAAAAACACAGAAGCAAACCTGCATAGATCCGACGTTGTGACTGGCCGAAACGACTTGTCATGTTCTCGGTGGTAAAATGCCTTTCTTCTCTGATGTTGAAGAAAGCCAACCGTAGGCTCTGCATCGGGTGTGCAGGAATCACGCTCCTGCCGACCTGCGCGTAAATTCAGTCAATGGAGAACGCGCACACATTCCTCGAAAACCTCGCGCTCGTCCTGTGCACGGCAGCCGTAACGTCGTTCCTGTTCCAGCGTCTGAAGCAGCCGGTCGTTTTCGGATACTTGCTCGCGGGAATGATTGTCGGGCCGTACCTGCCGATTCCACTATCGGCCGACCAGAAGGTGCTCGAGGCGCTGTCGGAGCTCGGTGTCATCCTCCTGATGTTTTCGCTCGGGCTCGAGTTCCGGCTCAAGAAGGTTGCGCAGATCGCTGCGACGTCCGGGTTGGCGGCGCTGCTGGAGACCAGCATCATGTTCGGCCTCGGATATCTCGGCGGGATACTGCTGGGCTTCACGGCGCTCGAGAGCGTGTTCACGGGAGCGATCGTCTCTATCTCCAGCACGACGATCATCGCGAAGGCTTTCGACGAGAATGCGGTTCAGGGAAGACTGCGCGCGATCGTGTTCGGAATTCTGATCGTCGAGGACCTGATCGCGATCATACTGATTGCCCTGCTGACTGCGACCGCGACCGGAGTCGGACTTTCACCAGCTAGTCTTGGCCTGACGATCGTTCGGCTCGTGACGTTCCTCGTCGGGCTGATCGGAGTGGGAATATTGATCGTGCCCCGCTTCGTACGCGGGATCGTGAAGCTCGAGCGCGATGAGACGACGCTTGTTGGCACGATCGGTCTTTGCTTCGCCGCTGCATTTCTCGCTTACGCGTTCGGCTATTCCGTTGCCCTTGGCGCGTTCATCATGGGATCGCTTGTGGCGGAATCGGGCGAGGCATTTCAGATCGAGCGCCTCGTTTATCCCGTGCGCGATATGTTCGTCGCGATCTTTTTCGTTTCGGTGGGATCGCTGATCGACCCGTCTCTCGTTCTCGCAAACTGGCAGGCCGTTCTCGCGCTGACGGCAATCGTGATTGCGGGCAAGGTCATCGCCGTAACCGCCGGCGCTTTCATAACCGGGAATGGACTTCGACACTCGGTTCAGGCCGGAATGAGTCTGGCCCAGATCGGTGAGTTCTCATTCATCATTGCCGCCGTCGGTCTCGCGGCAGGCGCCACTCGCAGCTTCCTCTATCCCGTTGCAGTCGCGGTTTCGGCGCTGACAACACTGACGACTCCGTGGCTGATCCGCGCTGCCGAGCCGGCCGCGATGTGGGTGGATCGCAAGCTTCCCCGACCAATACAGACATCCGTCGCGTTGTACGCATCATGGGTGGATCGAATTCGCAGCGCTCCGGCAACCGCGGGAAGATCGCGTACGCGCCGGCTCATTCGATTGATTCTCATCGACGCAGGCGTTCTGGCGGGCGTGATGATCGGTGCGGGCGCGGAACGAGGCCGGTTCACAACGATGTTCAGCAACTGGACCGGAGCGTCGGCGCGCACGTCGCTCATCGTGGTGCTCGTCGGCGCTGCGATCGTCGCCGTTCCGCTGCTTTTCGGAATGATTCGAAGCGCGCGAATGCTTGGCTTCGTTCTCGCCATGCGCGCACTTCCGACGGCTGGACGCCGCAAGGCTGATTTCGCCGTCGCGCCAAGGCGCGCGCTCGTGACGATGCTTCAGCTCGGTACGCTGTTGATAGTCGGCGCGCCGATAGTCGCGATCACTCAGCCTTTCATTCCGCAATTCCCGGGATTCACGCTGCTCGGCATTCTCACGATCATCCTCGGCATCGCATTCTGGCGAAGCGCCCTGAATCTTCAGGAGCATGCCAGGGCAGGCGCTGAGGTAATCGTTGCGGCGCTCACTCCTCAGCTTGCCGAGGAGGATGATGAAGCCAATATGACGAAGACGATGGAGCACATCGCGATCCTCCTGCCGGGGATGGGCGAGCCGGTTCCGGTGAGAATAACGTCGGCGAGTCCGGGGGTAGATCGAACGCTGGCCGAGCTGAATATTCGCGGCAAAACGGGCGCGACGATTCTCGCGATCACGCGACGCGGAAGCTCGGGTCATAAGGTGGTGGTGCCATCGGGAAGCGAAACGCTTCGTGATGGGGATCTACTCGCGCTGGCGGGAACGCAGGAAGCGGTCGATGCAGCGAAGCAGATGCTGACAGTATCGAGGCGTCGTCCGGCTCCAGCGGCCGAGGTCCCGGACATAGCCGAGCCGCCGGTGGCGGCTCAAGTTGTGACGACGGTTCAATCACAGGATGATGAATGAAGAGATCGATAATTCTTGTTTCAGCGACCTTTGTTGTTACAGCTGCGTGCAGTCCAAAGGGTGATGCATCCGAAGAGAAAGCCGAATCGAGTGCTGCTTCGGTGATTCCCAAGCCTAATGCTGCTCCGGTCACCGCGAAGCAATTCGCGGAATTGAAGTGGATCGAGGGATACTGGCGCGGTGCGGCGCCCGACGGGCCGCCGTTCCATGAGCGGTACGTATTCTCCGACGATTCGACGATCTCGATGTACGTGTATCCTGATTCGACTTTCACGGCGCCGAATGACAGCGCACGCATCATTCTTCGCGGGGGCGTCATCCGTGATTCCGGTCGAGCGGCGAGCTGGGTGGCGTCGCGCGTTGATTCGACAGGATTGGATTTCGAGCCCGAGTGGGGAGCGACGAACACGTTCACCTGGGCGAAAGACGGTGATTCGTGGACGGCGACAATCCAGTCGGGAAGTGGAGCCAGTAAAGCGGTCGCCGTATACAGAATGAGGCGAGTCAATCGATAAGGCT
>JBDTNA010000136.1:0-7966 GCA_039933985.1 Gemmatimonadales bacterium
GCGCCTGACTTGGCCGCGGCTTTCTTTCTCGCAGGTCTCGCCCTCTTCGCAGCAGCCGGCGCTCCCGTATCGGAGGCAACCGTCTTCGCCGCCGTCTTCGCGCGTGGCGCTTTCTTCGCCGCACGCTTGCGTCCACCAGCGGGCTTTATGCCTTCGCTGATCGACGCCTGTTCGGCAATCGTTAATGCATCAGCGTCTTCAGCCGGCTTGGCGGTATTCGTTGGAGCAGCAATTGGTGGTGCCGCGGCCGGCTTGGTCTTCGATGCGACCATGCCCATGCTCATCAGGTGGGCCGGCGGTGCAGCCTTCGCCCCCATCGATCCGCGTCCAATTCCACGAGCGCCCATTCCGCGCGGAGCCGCGACTACCGGCTTCGGAGCGGGAGCATTCGCGGTTGCAGCAGCTTCGAGCTGACGCTCCACTGTCGGCGCAGCGACGGCCGCGGCGACTTCATAGTCACCGCCACGACGACGCAGGTCTACAACATCTGCATCATGCGCGTCGTGAAGAATCCGCAGAAAATTTCTCTCGCTGAGGCTCTCGCTGTCACGAGCGAGAAGATTGCGGGCCGCACTGCGGACCTTTGCAGCAGCGACTGCATTCTCTCCGCTCGTAACCGACGCAACTGCGCGCCGAACGAGATCGAACGCTTCATCGCGCGTGAGGCGAATACCGGTCGACCCGATTTCATCTTTCGATGCAGCCGGCTGGGCGCGTTCACGCTGCGCGGGTACGGTTGCTTCGACTTTCGCCACGGATGGTGCGGGCGACGCTACCGTTTCCGTTGCCTCTGCTTCGGCCTTTGCCTCACGCGGCGCACGATCTTCACGATCGCGACCTCTGCCCCGGCCACCACGACGTCCGCGGCGTCCACGATCCTGATCGTCAGCTGCATCGGCCGAGACGACCGTTGCTGTCACTGTAGGTCCAGCGGGCAGTGCGTCGATGGATGCGACAGGTGTGGAGTCGGAACGCGGAAGATCAACTTCGAGCTGTCCGTTCTCGAGCTTGTTGAGCGAGACGAGACCACGCTTCGCAGCTTCCGCAACGAACAGCGAGAACTTCGCCTTGCCAACGTTTTTCTCATCGAACGAGCTGTCGATCTGCTGCATCACCTGCTTCAGGCGATCGGCGCGCATCACGTCACCGTTGTGCTTCATGCGCGTTACCGCTTCGGTGACGAGCTCCCACGGATCGCGCTTGACGACTTCGTCTTCGCCGCTCTTAACGAGACCTGCCAGAGCGTTGTACGAGTAATACTCATCGCAGTTCATCACGAGGAGATCGCTCGACGATTCACGAATGCCGACGCCGATGACGTACTTGCCGTACTCCTTCAGCTTGATGACGAGACTCGAGAAATCCGAATCGCCGGAAAGCAGAATGAACGTTCCGATTTCAGGCCTTACGAATACGAGCTCGAGGGCATCGATCGCGAGGCGGATATCGGTCGCGTTCTTCTTGGCCGAGCCATACGCCGGCGCCATGATCATGTCGATCGATGATTCCGCGAGCGGAACGATGTACTGCGGATAGCGCCGCCAGTCGGCATAAGCCCTCTGGACGGACACTTTTCCCTTGATGATGTCGGATGCGAGGAGGTTCTTGAGCTCCGTTTGAAGATCGGAGCGGATTCCCATCGTTACGTTGTCGAAGTCGATGAGAAGCGCCGCATTCGGCGCGTGGTGGATCTGGTGCGACTGCTGATGACTTCCTGATATTGGCTGGGATACCGCTTGCGGACCCCGATGAATCGGAGCGATCGGACGGCGCGGCCCAGGCGGCGCGGTCCGGGAAGGACGAAATGGCATTGTGTGAGGTTCTGTGTACTCCGCCCAGGAACCGCACAGCGTGCGGTGGATTTCTCGGGTCGGTTGTGTGCCTTGGAACATTGTGCTCCAAGGGCACGCGTCTTCAGGTCCAGGCAGGGACGGGCGGCGTCATTCATCGCTCGCCATCCCCCGAATCCTCGAAGTCGCGGTATCCCCTGTAATTTATAGACGAATGCCGATGAAGCAACTCCGCTATAGAACGCGTCTCATCGTCATCCTCTCGCTTTTCGCGATTGTGCCCTCGGCTTTGCTCACGATTATCTGGAGCGGAAGCGTCACGAGCGCGATCTCGCTGGTGAGCGGACAGGCGGCATGGGAGAGCGCCGCGGTGAGCGGCCAGCGCGCGATCGACGCGATGCGGGCCGCCCCGCTTACGCCTGCCCAGCGGCAGCTGGTCGACGCCCACGAGCGCGAGCTCCGGACATCCCTCGAGCAGGCGCGACGGTTCAACTTCATCGCCAGCCGCTCCGTCAGAATCGTCGCGATTCTCGGAATCTTCTCTCTGGCCCTGTTTGGATTCGCCTCGACACGCGTCGCGGGTCACCTGAGCCGTCAAATGAGCCGGCCGCTCGATGAGATCGTCGGCTGGACCGCGCGCATCGGACGCGGCGATCCATTGCCGCCGCGCGATGCACCGGCCGCACGCGGCGCGCCGGAATTTGCGACTCTTCGCGAGCGTATGCGCGACATGGCTTCAGCCATCGACGTCGGACGAAAGCGGGCCGCAGAGGCAGAGCGCTTCAAGGCCTATCGCGAAAGTGCGCGGCGCGTTGCGCATGAGCTCAAGAATCCGCTCACTCCGATACGCTTTGCGATCGCGCGACTCCGTCGTGATGTGCAGCCCGAGCTGCATGAAACGGTGGACGTTCTGTCAACCGAATCGCGCCGTCTCGAGCGCATTGCCAAAGCATTTGCCGAATTCGGAAAATTGCCCGAAGGTCCGTCTGCCGAAATAGATGTGGCCGAGCTGGTGAGATATGCAGCGGCCGCTGGAGTGCCACCCGAAGTTGAAGTCGGCGTCACGGCTGATGACGATCTGCCGCGAGTGCTTGGTCATCACGACGCGCTCGCCGCAGCGCTGTCGAACGTGATCCTGAATGCAGTCGATGCATGCGATGGATCCGGACGCATCGCTGTCCGCGCATCACACGCCAGGCTCGACGGTCGGGACGCTGTCGAGATTTTTGTGAGCGACACCGGCAAAGGCATCGCCGCAGAAGATCTCGAGCACATCTGGGATCCGTATGTCACGCACAAGCCGGGCGGAACTGGTCTCGGTCTCGCAATTGCGCGGCAGGCCGTGCTCGCGCATGATGGAACCGTGGATGCACGGAGCACGCTGGGTGAGGGTACCCAGATTCGATTCATACTTCCTGCGCTGCCAGCCAGCGCGAACAGAGGCACGCAAAATGGGTCCTGAGATGATTGGGCTGTTCGTCCCACTCGGCTTCTTCGTGATGGTGATAGCGATTGTCATCGGACGTCCGATGGTGAAAGCGATCGCCGCGAAGACGGAGGCGGAAGCAAAACGTCCGCAGATACCGGGTGAGGTGATAAGCCGGCTTGAGCGAATGGAGCAGGCGATAGATTCCATTGCCGTCGAGGTCGAGCGCATCTCCGAGGGCCAGCGGTTTACGACAAAGCTGCTGTCGGAAGTTCGCGATGCCCCTGTATTGCCAGCGAGGTCATCGTCGGCGGCGGGACCGGCGAACCCGTAGAGTGCCCACGGTC
The DNA here is from genome assembly GCA_039933985.1 of Gemmatimonadales bacterium. GTDB lineage: Bacteria > Gemmatimonadota > Gemmatimonadetes > Gemmatimonadales > Gemmatimonadaceae > UBA4720. The sequence goes on from JBDTNA010000136.1 coordinate 3,564, forward strand.
CTGATCGTAGACGACGAACCGAATATCCGTCGCATGGTCGGGGCGCTCCTCTCGGCCGAAGGTTACGAAGTGAAGGAGGCGCCGAGCGGCGCGCTTGGAATTGCAAGAGCGGCGGAAGACGAGCCTGATGCAGTGCTGCTCGACCTGATGATGCCGGGCGAGCTGGATGGTATGGCAACACTCGCTCGATTGAGGATCGCGCATCCTGAGCTCGCCGTTATCATGATGAGCGGCCGGGCGGGATTGAGCGATGCGGTGACTGCGACCAAACTCGGCGCGGTAAACTTTCTCGAAAAGCCTCTGACTCCCGAAGGCGTTCTGTTCGCGCTTGGGTCGGCTCTCGAGCTTCGCCAGTCGCGGCGCGTCGCGCGGGAGCTGCGAGAAGAGCTTGGTCTCGCCGGTGACATGGTGGGGGACAGTCCGCAGATGGCGGCCGTGCGCGAGCTGATCGACAAGGTTTCGGCGAGCGACGCGAGAATCCTGATCACCGGAGAGTCAGGCACAGGTAAGGAGCTCGTTGCCAGCGCAATTCATGATGCAAGCACCCGACGGGACAAGCCGTTCGTGCGGGTGAACTGCGCGGCGATTCCGCGCGATCTCGTCGAGAGCGAGATGTTCGGTCACGAGCGAGGCGCGTTCACCGGAGCGACTCAGGCGCGGATCGGACGGTTCGAGCTTGCGCACACCGGAACGCTTTTTCTGGACGAGATCGGAGATCTCAGTCTCGATGCGCAAGCCAAGCTTCTTCGCGCGATCGAGGCGAAGGAGATCCATCGTGTCGGTGGGAGCAGAAACATACGAGTTGATGTACGAATCATTGCCGCAACAAATCACGATCTTGGCAAGGCCGTGCGCGAAGGAGCGTTCAGGGAAGACCTGTTCTTCAGGCTGAACGTGCTTCCAATCGCGCTTCCGCCGCTGCGTGAAAGAGACGGGGACGTTGCGCAACTCGTCCATCACTTCTCATTGCTTCATTTCAAGCGAACGGGGCAGATTCCGCCAACGTGGACGACCGGTGCGATGTCGGTGTTCGAGCATCATCCGTGGCCCGGCAATGTGCGCGAGCTCGCGAACATCGTCGAGCGCATTTCGATCGTGAATCCCGGTGAAACAATCGAGGCGGGTTATGTCTCGATGATTCTAAGGCCTGAAGGCGAGCGATCTCCTGCGGCCGCCGAGAAGAGTGTGAGCTCCGGTTCGGACGAAGGCGGGCTGACTGAGATGCTCGACCGGTATGAGAGTGGAATCATCGAGGGCGCGCTCAGAAATGCAGACGGCAACGTTGCGGAGGCCGCGCGGCACCTCAACACGGACCGCCCGAATCTCTACCGGCGCATGAAGCGCCTCGGCGTTGGCGGCGATCGAACCAGGGGTCAGGAGTAACGATGCGTGTCAACGGATTTGCGGCGGCCTGCGCCGCGTTGTGTTTTGCGGGCAGTCTGCGCGCCCAGCAGACAGAGGCGCCGCAGGATTCGACTCTCGATATGGGATGGCTCTCAGATGATGACCACGGTGGCATCACCATCACGTCTGGCAAGACTTACAACCGAGTCGAAGGACTTCCGATTCTGCTCGGTCCTACATACAAGGGATCGATTGGACGAGGCGATCTCACGATCAGCGCACTGGGCATTCTTCGCACGGCGCACGGATTCCACTGGGATGCGGAGAATGTTGGCCATCGCCTGAACGCCGATCTCAAGGTTGGCCGTAAGCGCGGATTCGCGGTCGGCATCTCGTCGTTTGATATCGTGGAGAAGATCGAGCCGTGGCATCTCACTGAGCCCGACGGCGCGCTCGCCGCATTTTTCACGAGGCGAGATTATTTCGATCATTTCGGACGTCATGGCGCGCGCGCCTATGCGTCGATCTTTCGAAGCGATGAGGCGTCGGTATCGCTCGGGTACAGCAGAGAACGATGGAGCTCACGTCGGGCGAGGGATGTGTTCACTCTCTTTCGAGAGGATGAAACGTGGAGAACCAATCCTCGAATCAATGACGGACTCGTTCATCTTCTCGATCTGAACGCGGACCTCGATACGAGAAACAATCCTGACGATCCGCGCGGAGGCTGGTTCATCAGCGCAAAGTACGAGTACGGCAGCGGCGAATTTCAGACGGAGGGTGCGCGGATAGTCAGTCCGGTCGACGGTCCGATCGTCGATTTGAAGTACGGCAGGGCGTTCCTCGACCTTCGCAGGTACAACCGCATATCGCCCAAGCGACAGCTGAATGCGCGACTGGTGGTTGGCGGGTGGCTTCACGGCGATCAGCTTCCTCTCGAGCGCAGACTCTCAGTCGGTGGACTCGGCACTCTACCCGGGTTCGACTTTCGCCGGCTCGGAATCGGGACTGATGTTGGACAGTGTTCACCCGATGGAAATCCACTGCCCGGCCGTCCAGCGGAGTGCGAGCGAATCGCGCTCGCTCAGCTCGAGTACCGGCACGAGCTCGTGTCGGAGCTGTTCGACGTATTCAACCGCAACGGTATTCGGGTGCGCGGGGCAGTATTCCGGGTCAAGCCATCGGCGGTGGTTTTCGCCGATGCCGGTCGCGGCTGGATTGTGGGAGCGGGACAGGAAAACCTGAGATATTCCGCGTGGTCGCTTCCCGGCTTCGACACGTTTCGCACGGATGTCGGTATTGGACTCGATCTCGGAATTGCGGGCATCTACGTAGCCAAGGCTGTGTCGGCAGGAGAAGAGCCGGCAAACGTCTTCATTCGATTCCGCAACCGATTCTGATCGGTGAAGCAAAAGCTGGGCGCTGCATTCATCGTCGCACTGAGCGTTGCTGAGCCGCTGGCGGCGCAGAAGCCCCAGATCGGCTTAGTCATGCCGGAGCAGTCTGCGTGGTCGACCGAGCCACCATCGGTCAGGTCGAGCTCGCTGATCACCGATGGTGCGATGCTCGATCTCATTCGCAACGGATTCCCTGCGCGACTGCACTACAAAGTCGAGCGATGGTCAACGGGCGGATGGTTCGACGACGTTGCCGGTGAAGCTGAATGGGACGTGGTCGTTCGATATGATGCGTTGAGCAAGGTGTTCCAGGTGTATCGCGTCGTGCGGCGAAACAGTGTGTCGCTTGGGACATACGCATCGCTCCCCGAGGCTGAAGCGGCGTTCGACACACCATTCCCTTCTCCGATTCGTCCGCCGAAGAAGGGACAGCGGTCGTACTACACGCTCATTGTGGACATCGAGACTTTGTCGCTGACGGAGCTCGATGAGGTTGAGCAGTGGTTGCGCGGGGAGATGAAGCCCGCGGTCCGTGGCAAAGGCAATCCCGGAACAGCAATGGGTCGCGGCGTGCGCACTGTGATGGTGCGGATACTCGGTGGAGAAAAGCGGCGGTACGAGACGCGGTCCAGAACGTTTAGACCCTGATCGTTCCGCGAGCGCATTCTTGCCGCCATAGATTTTTCGTTTTGTAGTTGCGGTGTTGCATACCGAGCTTTGTTCATTGCGATACGCAGTCGTCGGCCCCCGGCATCCCTCCTCCGGTCATGGCTGACTGGCCATGATCACAACGGAATACGCTCCCGATGCGGCAGCGGCTGCAACTCGGCAGGCAGGGGCCGTTCGGGCTCGGGGGAATGTTCGCGAACTTCGCGGAGCGCCGTGCGCGCTAAATTCTTTCCGAGCCTTCAGAGCACTGACGCGCGCACGGCGCGAGCATGTGAGCGAACAGGCCCCTGAGCCGAACGGACCGCGCAACGACCGGTCGTTCGCGCAGTTACAACGACGAAACGTCAGCCGTGATGATGCACATGCGCGCCATGACCGTGCGCATGTGAATGCTGGCCCTGAATCAGCTGACCGTTGTGCGGATGTCGGTGCTCGAGATCCTCCAGATGATGCAGCGTCTCTTCGCCATAGAACAGCTTGATGTAGCGCGCCTGAGTCGGCGTGAGACGACGGACAGCCCAGCTGAGATGAACGAAGTGCGGCTCAACTGGCGCGTGCATGGGATGCATCCCGATCTCGCTCGGCAAACTGTTCGCCTTGCGGGTGTTGCACGGGCTGCATGCGGTCACGACGTTCGTCCACTCGTTCGTTCCGCCGCGCGACAGCGGAATGAGATGATCGCGCGTCAATGACTCGCGCGGCTTGAGCTCGATCTGCAAGCGGCCGCAGTACTCGCAGCGGTAGCGATCGCGCGCGAAAAGGAATGTGTTGGTGACCTGGCGACGAAAACGGCGGGGCACGTGGATGAACCGCGTGAGGCGAATGACCGCCGGGCGCGGCAGCGTAAGCCGTTCGGAGCGAACTACCCTGTCAGGGTCCGCCTCGACTATCTCGGCTTTGCCATCGATAACCAACCGTAACGCTCGTCTGAGCGGGACCATCGTAAGCGGCTCAAACGAAGCGTTCAGTGCAAGACATCCTACGATCAAGCAC
>JBDTNA010000137.1:0-7943 GCA_039933985.1 Gemmatimonadales bacterium
ATCTGTCGGAGCAGTTGCTGTCGCTGAATCGAATCCTGACGTCGTGTACATCGGAATGGGCGAAGTGCAGCTTCGCGGAAACATCATGCAGGGCGACGGTGTCTATCGCTCTCCCGATAGCGGAAAGACATGGACTCACATGGGACTCGAGAACACGCAGGCGATTGGCCGGGTTCGCGTTGACAGAAAGAACCCGGATCTCGTCTATGTAGCAGCGCTCGGCAAGCCGTCGGCGCCAAGTCCTGATCGCGGTGTGTTCCGGTCGAAGGACGGTGGAAAGACCTGGGCAAAGGTTCTCTATAGAAACGATTCGACAGGCGCAGTCGATCTCGTGATCGATCCGAACAATCCGAAGATTCTCTTTGCCACGATGTGGCAGGCGTATCGCATTCCGTGGAAGATGTCGAGCGGCGGCGCAGGCAGCGGCCTGTTTCGCTCGATCGACGGCGGCGACACGTGGAAGGAATTGACGCGGGCGCCGGGAATGCCAGCGGGGATGATTGGAAAAGTCGGCGTTTCCGTCTCGGGTGCTGATTCGAAGCGAGTGTACGCGATCGTCGAATCGGATTCAGGCGGCGTGTTTCGCTCCGACGACGGCGGCGATACATGGAAGCGCACCAATACCGAGAGAAAACTTCGGCAGCGTGCGTTCTATTACACGCGGATCTACGCCGATCCGCAGAACAAGGATCGCGTCTACGTACTGAACGTGAACTTCTATCGCTCCGATGATGGCGGGGAAAAGTTCGCGACGCAGATCAGGCCTCCGCACGGCGACAATCACGATCTATGGATCGCTCCGAACGATCACGAGCGAATGATCGAGAGCAACGACGGCGGCGGAACTGTTTCGACGAACGGCGGAACAACATGGACGTCGCTGCGCTATCCGACGGCGCAGATATATCACGTGAGCGTCACGACTGATTTCCCGTATCACGCATGCGGTGCGCAGCAGGACAATTCGACGTTCTGTCTTCCAAGCTCGGGGTGGGGTCACATCACCGGCGTCAACGATCGCGACGGTGACTGGGCCTATGACGTCGGCGGTGGTGAAAGCGGCTATATCGCGGCCAATCCAGCCAACCCTGACATTATCTACGCCGGAAGCCAGGGCGCGCTTCTCACTCGCTTCAACCGGCGCACCGGACAAATCCGCGACGTTCAGGTGTATCCGCGATTCTTTTCGGGCGAGCCGGCAAGCGCGCTTCCCGAAAGATGGCAGTGGACGTTTCCGATCGTCTTCTCACCGCAGAACTCGAAAGTTCTGTATACCTCGTCGCAGCATCTCTGGAAAACGACGAACGAGGGGCAGACTTGGAAGCGAATCAGTCCGGATCTGACGCGACACGATCCTGCAACGCTTGGCGAATCCGGCGGGCCGATCACGCACGACATGAACGGACCGGAGATGTACGCCACGATCTTCACGATCGCTCCATCGCCGCGCGACAGCATGACGATCTGGACGGGATCCGATGACGGAGTCGCCTACATCACACGCGATGGAGGAAAGAGCTGGAAGGATGTGACGCCAGCGGGACTTCCTCCCTTCAGCCGCATCAGCATCATCGATGCGTCGCCGCACACAACGGGAACAGCGTGGCTTGCCGCGAAGCGTTATCAGCTCGACGATCGCGCGCCGTACATCTATCGCACAACCGATTTCGGAAAAACGTGGACGCGAATCGTAAACGGCATCCGTGCCGACGATTACGCGCATTCAGTTCGCGAAGATCTCAAGAAACCGGGATTGCTCTACGCGGGAACTGAGCACGGCATCTGGGTTTCGTTCGACGCCGGCGATCATTGGCAATCATTCTCGAAGAATCTTCCTGATGTCCAGGTCTCCGACATCGCGCTGACGGGAAACGACGTTGTGATCGCGACCCATGGCCGCTCGCTCTACGTGCTGTCGAACGTCACTCCGCTGAGAGAGTTGACTCAGCTGACGACGAAGGCGCCGATGCACCTGTTCACTCCTTCTGTTGCTACGCGAGGCGTCGGTAACGCGGACTTCCAGTACTATCTGGTCCGCCAGGCCGACAGTGTCCGCGTAGAAATTCTCGATCCGTCAGGGAAAGTGATTCGCGCATTCAACGGAGCGCCCGGCGACACTGCGATCAAACCAGTTCCTTCGAAGACGCCCGGCTGCGATGTGAATCGCCCGGCCGATCCGCGTGCGCCGGTCAAAGCCGGACTGAACAGTTTCTCATGGAACCTCCGCTACGCTGGTGCAGCGACATTCGACTGCATGATTCTCTGGAGCGGGAATGCGTTCAACGGACCACTCGCTCCTCCGGGGAAATATCAGGTAAGCATTTCAGCAAACGGAGTCACGCGAACAAACTCGTTCACGATTCGCCGCGATCCTCGAATCATCGGCGTCACCGACGCTGATCTGCGCGAGCAGTTCACGCTGTCATCGAAGATAAATGAAAGAACCGATGCAGCGAACAAGGCCGTGATCCGTGTCAGGGAGCTTCGTGAACAGCTTCGCGATCGCGCGGTGCCGGATAAGGCATTGATCGGAAAGGAGCTCGACAGAATCGAGGAAGAGCTCTACCAGGTTCGGAATCGCAGTGGACAGGATCCGCTGAATTATTCGATCAAGCTCAACAATCGGTTGTCTTCACTGCGTCGAAGCGTTGAGACGGGAGACGCCCGACCGACTGCGGCGTCGTACGTCGTGTTTCGGGAATTGTCTGCGGAGCTCGACAAGCAACTCGCTGCGCTGCGACGTGTGGAGAGCGTGCTATCGAGTCATTAACCACGCGCGGGGAGCAACAAAGAGGACCCGATTCTTGCAAAGGGTTTGTGCCGGCCCACTCGAGCCCAAACTCAAATGAAAACCTCGATCCTCGCTTTATTCGCGTTCTGCTCAACGATCGCCTGCGTCGTCAGCGACAAAGCAGACACGAGGCCAGCCGATTCGACCGTGACAGTGGCCCCGGCCCCGACATCCTCAACGCCGGATACGGCAGTTACTCCGACTGCGCCGCCACCGCCGGCTCCGGCCGAACCTCCACCGTCTCCACCACCCGCATCGAATACGTGGACGATGAGCTCTGCGGGATACGGTCCCGTTCGCGCGGGCATGACTTCAGCCGAGCTCAAATCAGCATTCGGCGACTCGCTCATCATTCCCGACGATCTCGGCGAGTGCGGCTACATCCATCCGAAGAACTCCCCGTTAGGCGTGTTCTTCATGATGGAGAACGGCAAGCTCGCGCGCGTTGAAGGTCGCAGCAACACATCGGTCAGAACTGCCGCGGGCGCAGGAATCGGCGACACGGAAGACCGAATCAAGTCGCTCTATCCTGGTCAGGTCACCGTTCAGCCGCACAAGTATACCGACGGTCACTACCTCGTCGTGAAGCCGACAGGATCACCCGCGAACGAGCGAATAATCTTCGAAACCGATGGAAAAAAAGTTACGCAGTTTCGCGCGGGCAGAACCCCCGCGGTCGAGTACGTCGAAAGCTGTTCCTGAGCATCACGCAAACCACATCTTCGCCGCGACCGCTACAAGCAGAACCGCGAACGATCGCTTGAGCGCGAGCGGCGACAGTTGGTGAGCGACCTGAGCGCCGATCCACGCACCGAAGAAAAGTCCCATCGCGATCCATAGCGACGCGGTAATGTTGATGTGTCCGCGCCGGTGATATTCGATCACGCCGAGCAGACCGACCGGCAGAAGGAGCGCGCCGAGTGAAGTTCCGGTCGCGGTGATCGGCGCGTATCGCGCGAAGTAGATGAGCGCGGGCGCGATGACGATCCCTCCGCCGATGCCGAATATTCCCGAGAGTATACCTGCAAGGAACCCGATCGCTATGAAGAGAAATGTCACTGCATCTCCTGAGATTGTGGCGGGGGGTGTTCGTCACTGCAATATTTCGAGTTGCTTCTCACATCAAAAGGTAGACCGCTTATGACCGACCGGCCTCAAATGTTGAAAGGACTGCGCACCGTGATCTATGGAGTGACGGATCTCAAGCTCGCCAAGAAGTGGTACTCGGAGGCGCTCGGATTCGAGCCGTACTTCGACATGCCGTTCTATGTCGGATTCAATGTCGGCGGATACGAGCTCGGGCTCGATCCGAACGCGAGCACGACTGGAGCGGGCGGATGCACTGCATACTGGGGTGTCGATGACGCGGAGAAAGCAGTGAAGCACATGGAAACCACCGGTGCGACAGTTCATTCGGCTGTGCAGGAGGTCGGTGAGGGTATCAAGGTTGCATCCGTGCTCGATCCGTTCGGGAATCACATCGGCATCATCGAGAATCCACACTTCGATCACTCGGCAACGAAGTGACCTGGAGGATGCTCGCCCGTGCTGTCGCGACTGCGCACACGGGCTATGTCGTCTTCGTCGTGTTTGGCAGCCTTCTCGTTTTGCTGTGGCCGTCACTGTTGTGGGTGCACGTCGCGGCCGTCGTGTGGGCCGTGCTCACGATGTTCTTCGATTTCGGATGTCCTCTCACGCCATGGGAAAAACGATTCTGGCGAATGGGCGGAGTCGAGCCGTATGAGGAAGGATTTCTTCAGCACCATGTGCTGCGCACACGATTCGATCCCGCAAACTCGCGCCGGAATCATATCATGCTCGGCGCACTGGTCCTCGTGTTGAATGTTGTCGTGTACGCGATCGTTCTAAGGGGCGAGTGACAACGCCATCGCGCAGCACCCTGATCAGGGTCGCTGTCGCGCTGCTCGTCGGAATTGCCGGCGGTTTCTATTGTTATTTCAGTCTGAAGGCGAGCGGCGGTCCGCGACCCGCAGACGACTTCACGTGGCACTGGCTCGCCGCGCGAGCGCTGATCGAGGGAAAGGATCCGTACGTCGTAATATCGGCGGGCGGACCGTACCATCTCGACGCACCGTACGTGTATCCGCTCACAACGGCGATGGCCGCGGTCCCGTTCGCTCTTTTCCTCTCGCCAGCCGCTGCTGCCGCGACGTGGATTGGATGTGGTTCGGCTCTTCTCGCATGGGCCGTTACCCGAAAGAGCTACGACGGCTTGTTGATTTTTCTGTCCATGCCGTACCTCTGGGCTGCGAACTCGGGTCAGTTCTCGCCGATCATCACGGCCGCCGCCGTGATTCCCGCACTCGGATTCATCACTCCGGTGAAACCGCAGATCGGCCTCGCGGCTCTCGCCTGGAAACCGTCGCGAATCGCGCTCTACGGAGCGATCGCATTCGTCGCATTGAGCTTCGCGATCAATCCGGGTTGGGTGAGAGAGTGGCTGGATACACTGCCGCACCGCGTTCCAGGGATTTACAAGTCGCCGATCACGGTGCTCGGCGGGCCTCTTCTCCTGTTGTCGATCATGAAGTGGAGGCGGCCGGAGGGGCGGCTGCTTCTCGCCATGAGTCTCCTGCCGCAGAACATGTTGTTCTACGACCAGCTGCTTTTGTGGCTGATCCCGAATTCCAGGAACCAGATCATGATACTCGGGATCCTGTCGATTCTGGCGACGTTTGTGGGGAGCATCGGGCTGCCGCCTGGGGCCAGCATTATCGACGTGAATCAGAGGTACGCGCCGGCGATTGTCGCGCTGGTCTATCTTCCCTGCCTCATCATGGTATTACGCCGGCCAAACCGTTCGGATGATGATGTCGAGCAAGAAATTTCAAGTGTCAGAGCGACCGAGCCGCTGGTTGGTAGCTCGTAGCGGTAGCTATAGGCTATTTGCTGTAAGAATTGGGAGAAACCAGCAGCGGGCGCAGGTCGATTTTACCCAATTCTTATAGCTCATAGCAAAAAGCCAGCGCTAATCGCCACCGACTTCGAACTCGCTGTTCCCCCTTTGGTGCAATACGCGGTGCATCCGGCCCGCCGTGACATCGGGCGCCCTTGCCATGCCCAAGTCCCTAAAGCCAGTTTACTACGAGAGTGAAACGCCGGCCGCCAGTACCAATAATGCAGTACCGAGGAGCGGGCGGCACCAGAACCAAAAATTTCCCACCTCTCGCGGAGCAGAACCACCATATGCGCGAGTATAAAAGCGAAGACATTCGCAATATCGCCGTCGTCGGACACGGAGCGAGCGGCAAGACTACACTGGTAGACGCCCTCGCATTCGTGTCCGGATCATCCAAGCGACACGGCACAGTAAAAGACGGAACCGCGCTCACCGACTTCGATCCAGAAGAAACGGGGCGCGGTTTTTCAATCAGTCTGGCTTGTGCGCACGCTGAATGGATGGACACGAAGATCAACCTCCTCGACACGCCCGGATACTCCGACTTCCAGGGCGAAGCCACCGCCGGACTGCATGCAGCGGACGGCGCGCTCGTCGTCGTGAGCGCGACCGGCGGTGTCGAAGTCGGCACAACGCGGATGTACAACGAAGCGATCGAACGGAAAGATCCGGTTCTCTTCGTCGTCTCGATGATGGACAAGGAGCACGCGTCGTTCGATTCGGTCTACGACGAGATCAAGTCGAAGCTCAACCAGCGCGTCATCCCGGTCGAAGTGCCCATCGGCGAAGGAGTCGAATTCCACGGAATTCTCAATCTCTTCGACAAGAAGGCGCACATCTTCAAGCGCGGAACGCGCAGCGGCGAGTACGAAGAGACTGACATTCCCGCCGAGAACAAGGAACAGTTCGACAAGTATTACGAGCAGCTCATCGAAGGAATCGCCGCCACCGACGACGTCCTCCTCGAGAAATACCTCGGCGGCGAAGACATCAGCCGTGCCGACGCGCTGAATGCAATGAAGGAGGCGATGAAGCGTCAGGAGCTCTTCCCTCTTTTCTGCTGCTCATCCGATCTCACTTACGGAACTCAGGCGCTGCTGACGAAAATCGTCGAGCTCATGCCGTCCGCATACGAGATGGAAGAGCTCCACGCGTTCGTCGGATCGGAAGGCAATCAGACAGTGGAGATTCACGCGACAGACAAAGGTCCGTTCACCGCGCTCGTCTTCAAGACGCATTCCGAACCGCACGTCGGTGACGTGTCGTTCTTCCGCACGTTCCAGGGAATGCTGAGTAACGGGCAGGAGGTGTACAACGCGACTCGCGATCACTCGGAAAAGATGTCGCACCTCGCAATTCCACAGGGCAAGGACCGAATCGAAGTGCCCTTTCTTCACCCGGGCGACATCGGCTGCGTTGCGAAGCTGAAGAACACCCACACAAACGACACGCTGTCGACGCGCGAGCATCCGGTGCGGCTTCCGTCGATCGATTTTCCCGAACCGCGCGTCGTTTACGCGGTTCATGCGCTGGCGCGTGGGGAAGAAGAGAAGCTGCAACAGGGCCTGCACCGCCTGCACGACGAAGACACGTGCTTTCAGACGCATTACAATGCGGAGACGCACGAGACAATCGTCGCCGGCCTGGGAGAGCGGCATCTCGACATCGTGATGTCGCGGCTCAAGAGGAATTACAACGTCGGTGGCGAGCTGAAGAAGCCTCAGATCGCCTATCGCGAAACGATCCTTGCCAAAGCCGAGGGACAAGGGCGCCACAGAAAACAGAGTGGCGGCAAGGGACAGTTCGGCGATTGCTGGGTTCGCTTCGCACCCACGCCGCGGGGCGCGGGCTACAGTTTCGTCAACGCGGTCGTCGGCGGATCGATCCCGAGCAAGTTCATTCCAGCAGTCGATCGCGGTATTCAGGAAGCTTCAGCGCGCGGCGTGATCGCCGGATATCCGATGGTCGATTTCCAGGCGGAAGTGTTCGACGGCTCGTATCACTCGGTTGACTCGAACGAAATGTCGTTCAAGCTCGCCGGCATTCTCGCATTCAAAGCTGTCGCAGCGAAGTGCAAGCCGATTCTCCTCGAGCCGCTCGACGAGATCGAAGTCACCACGCCTGACCTTTTCCTCGGGGACGTGCTCGGCGATATCTCCGCACGTCGCGGTCATATCCTCGGGACCGATTCAGTTCCTGGCGGTAAGTCCAAGGTTCGAGCTGTCGTTCCGC
>JBDTNA010000138.1:0-7917 GCA_039933985.1 Gemmatimonadales bacterium
GTGTTGTCGGGATGTGCATCGACGGCGAGCCACGCAATCGAGAACAGCAGAAACGCGATTACGGCTTCGTGACGCAGCGCGCCCGAATACACTTCGCGAAAGAGAAGCTCGAAGCCGATGATCGCAATGAGCATTGCCGCGCCGTGAATGAATCGGCGTCCGACCGCTCGCCACAGCCACAGGAGCACAGCGTCAACGATGATGCGCGACGCAAACCCTGGATCGATGTGCAGATATCGCCATGGGAATTCTCCGGCCGCCGCGACATTCGACTCAAGCACGCCATGCAGAGCGAGGCCGGGATCGCTGAAGATCGTGCGAATGATATGATCGGCGCTCAGATGTCGCGCGGTCGATGCCCATGCCATGTCTGGCGTCGGGCTCGCCGTGGCAAACGCAAAAGCAATCGCCGCCACCACAAAAGAAATCGAACCGATCGAGGCAGGACGAAGTAGCGACGAGTGCCGATCATCGTCCACCGCATCGGACACAATCCAGACAAACAGAATCACCATCGCGGCGAGCGCCGCGTGCACGCTCGTGTTGGCCATCAACGCGAGAAAGATCGCGGGAAGCCACGGCTTCTCTCCCCTGCGCGGGAACACCACGCACGTTGCGATCATGAACAGAACGCCGATGCCGTAGTTCCGCGCCATGACGCTGAGCTCGAATCCAAGAAACGCCCCGAAGACGGCCAGCAGGCGAAGCCAGAACGGAAACGGAGCGTATCGAAGAATGAGATACGCGGTCGCGATCGAAATGCCGATTGCAGCAACCGGGAGCACGAGGTTCGAGTGCGTTATCGCATATCCGGATCGCAACACGACATACCACAGCGCCGGGTGACCTTCCTGGTGCAGATCCGAGAGCATCTGCCCCCACGACGCTGCGCGGGTCGCAACAGAAAACGCGCGAACTTCATCGCGCCACATCTCGTGCCTCATCGCCAGCGCGATGAGCATGGCCGTGAATCCGGTCAGGGCAAGCCACAGTTTGCGCGAGCTCAGTGGCTCACGCTCGCTGACTACAGCGGTGTCGCTCACGCTGCCGTGGTTTGGGCCGACTCCAGCTTGCGACCCGCCGGATCGAAAAGGCGATCGCGCTTAAAGCCGGCCTTGTGAAGCCGAAATCTCAGCGACGTGCCGAGCACGCCCATACCATAAACTACGGAGCGGCTGAAGTTGATCGATGAGGCCTCTGCGAAATACCTGGTCGGGCACGAGATCTCGCCGATCCGGAAGTTGAACATCGCGGCCTGGGCGAGAATCTGGTTGTCGAACACAAAATCGTCGGAGCATTCCGAGAGAGGGAGCGTCTCGAGCACCTGTCGCGTAAACGTTCGGTACCCGGTGTGATACTCCGACAGCTTGAGTCCGAGGAAAATATTCTCGATCGCGGTGAGGAGCCGGTTCGCGACGAACTTGTAGAGCGGCATGCCCCCTTCCCTCGCGCCCTTCCCAAGAATCCGCGAGCCGAGAACGACATCGAACTCGTCAGATGCCGCAAGCCAGGCCATCGCTCCGATCAGCTTCGGCGAATACTGATAGTCGGGATGCAGCATGATCACGATGTCAGCGCCGCGGCGAAGCGCTTCGCTGTAGCACGTCTTCTGGTTTCCGCCGTAGCCGCGATTGACTGGATGAACGACATAGGGAATGCCGAGGCGCTGCGCGACCTCGACGGTGTCATCGCCCGAGGCATCATCGACCAGCAACAGGTAGTCCACGATGCCCTGCGGAATCTCGGCGATCGTTCGCTCGAGAGTCTTCCCGGCGTTGTACGCGGGCAGAACGACGACGACTCGCTTGCCGTTGATCATGCCGCGCTATTCCGCCGACAGTGAGAGCAAGCTTCTATCGCTTCACCTGAATGCGATCGGCGGAAACCGCCGTGAATCGCGTCTTGTCCTGGTCGCCGGCGTAGGGGCCCTGCTTCACTTCGATCATCTCCACTTCTTCGATGACCTCGAAGCCGTGACCGCCCGTCGCGAGCAAAATCACGTCGCCTTCCTCGAGAATCCGGCTCTCGAGATACGTCTGCTCGTTGTCGTAGAAATCGACCCGGAGCTTTCCCTTCTTGATGAAGAGAACTTCCTGCGTGTAGTGAACGCTTCGCGTGACCGGCTTGTGAACGTGAGGGTCTATCGTCTTGCCTGCGGGATGACGCATGTAGGCCAGCTGCTGCGACAGGTCGTTCGGCGTGAAAAAGTGAATTCCCTTCTCGCGGAATTTTCCGGGAACGATGACCGCCAGCAGCTGGTCGCCAATCTTCAGAGTCTCGATCATAGGCTTGAGAAGATATCAGCTTCCACACGCGATGCGTGACCGCCGCGGCACTCCGATCTTGTCCGGAGCCAGCACCAGCACCTCTGAAAAGCCAGCCGCCCTCGCCTTTCTGCACAGGGCGTCAGAAGTGATGTCGGCCGCAACCTGCGGACGCCGGCGCGGAGTATAGCTCGACATGTTGTACTGTTCCGTCACCTTGCAGCCGTACGCGGGCATTCCGTCGATCATCGCAACGGTCGACACTGATGGTGCCACGAGCGACACGTACGTGCAGCGCTCGTCTGAATCGAACATTCCCCAGTAGTCTCTGTAAGTCTGCGGAATGAAGAGCGCCGAGGCTCGACGCTCCTCGAGAGGAAGACTCGCGATGTCGCGCAATGCAGTCACGAGCGGATAGTAGGTCGTGCGTGCGACGCCGCGTTTCAGAACACGTGGATCAGTAATCAGCCCTCCGCCGCCCTTCGTCGCGATCTCGGTACGAAGCGCGATGTTCGCGCGGACCACGCGCTTCGGCCAGTTAATCGAGTTGAGAAGGAGCGTGATGACGAACGGCGCGGCAACGAAGACTCGAAGAATCGTTGAAAGCCTCACGTCACGCCATCCCCCACTCGGCTGCGCACGGAGCGCCTGCGAATGGCGGATCGCTCGCCATTTACGCGCCCAGGTGCCCACGCGGGAAATGATGAACGCCAGCGCGAACCATCGCTGCACGTCGGAGAAGTAGACGGCCGATCCACCATGGATCGACACGAGCTCGCCGGGGAGAAATCCGACTAACGCAACAAGGAACACAAGCTCGACATCGAGAATTGCGGCACTTCGGATAGCTAGCCCGAGCTCACGCGCGGTGGTGATTCGATCTTCCCAGAACCGCCCCGCGATGTATACCCATGTCCATATCAGATTCAACAGCGGGAAGAACTGCTGCCAACCTTCGGCGACGTCGTATCGCATGAAATTGAACGGGGAGATACCTCCGTTCTGCGCAGCGACTGCGACCACAGGATATGTCAGCGCGCTGACAATGACACACAGCGCAAGCGATAAACCAACGGACCACCGACGCCACAGGCCCAGCCTGAACGCGATGTACAGAATCAACGAGAGGCACAGCAACATCAACGACAGCTTGAGGAAGCCGAGCAACAGCAACATCAACGGGAGAAATGCGAGAAGAAAAGACATTGCGGCTGTCTGCTGCGTTCGTGCCGGCTGGACTTCCACACCCTCCGATCCTTCGGCCGCAACCGCGCGATACGCATCGCTTTTCCAGAAAGCGATTCCCGCTCCAACCACTAGCATGAATACCGGCACCGCAATCAGGTACGACTCGGAGATGAAGACGTTCGCGTTCCATATCGCGAGGCCGTCCAGCGCGTCAGTCGGAATAAGTCCGATTGTCGCAGCGACGAGCACCAGCCACACGCGATAGTCTGAGCGCAATGCGCGCTCCGATTCCGGCGGCAGCACGCCACGAATCTCGATCGCGAGCAGAACAATCGCCGCGAAGAAAGCCGGAATTACGATTACGGGATAGCCCAGGCTGTAGAACGAAAGCGCATCGGTGCCGATCAGATGCGCCCATTTCGTGAACAGCCAGGCCGCTCCGTAGTGATAGTGAGCCACAGGAATTCCGTCGATTCCGATGCTCGCCACTCCATACGTCTCGAGCATACTCGACATGCTCGTCATGTAAAACGGATCGTGGTGAACGTCTCCGCGCAGCATGAACGTTTCCCAGTAGAGCGGCATCTTGTAGCGCGAGCCCCAGACGACGCCGGCTGTCCACACCGTGAACCACACGGAGCCCAGCAGATACAGGAAAGTGGAAATGACTCTCGCGCGCCTGAGCCAGAAGACGATCGTCAGCAGTGCGAACACGCCGCCGGGGATTGCGAGCCACGGCGCGAGCGCCACGCTCGTCGCGTGTGCAAGCATTCCGAACATCGCCATGAGCGCAATGCACAGCAGCATCAGCGCCGGCTGAGACGCAGACCAGTGCGCGACGACAACTCTACTCCCCTGCGAGAATCGCATCAGCCAGAGTGGCGTCGCAAGGATGAACATCGACATCCCGACTACTTCGAGCACAGGAGTCACCGGGTTGTCGAAGCCGATTCTCGAAGCCCAGTAAAGCGCGCCGAGCACCATGCTCGCGATACAACCGCCGACGACGACGGTTGCGCGATCGTCGAGATCGTCGCCTAGCGAGAAGTACGGACGGAGTCGTCGCGGATCGAGCGATGTACGAAGCTTACTCCAGTCGACTCGCCTCACGATCGGCCGGGGATCCAGGCGTTTTCCGACTCTGCGCCACTCGACTCGCCGCAGAAGCGGACGAGGATCGAGACGCGCGGCGACCTGTCTTACTTTTTCCGCAAGCATTCTGTTGGCTGTTTGTCGATCTTTCCGCTTTCGTCGAATCGCAGCGTCAACACCCGCTTGAACCCCAGACTCAATGCGCGCCGGCAAAGAGTGCCCGGAGTTTCATCTTCGGGCGTCTGTGGTCTCGTGCGTTTTGGATACAGGCTTATTCCGTAGTATGGACTCAGCGTGCAGCCGACCGGTGGCATTCCGTCGATCATCGACATGCCCGCGAGTGCCGGCACAACGAATCCGGAGAACGCGCACGAGTTTGGTCGCGTCAGAATCGTCCAGTAGCGGTCTTCACTCTGTGGAACAAACACAGCGGTAGTTCGCTTGCTCTCGGGCGAGAGCTCGCCGAGCCCGAGCAGCCCACGAACGGGGTTGTTGTTCGGAGCGTTTGCCAATCCCGTTGCAAGCTTCACCGGATCGCCGAGCTGCCGAAGAGCTCTTATTCCTTCCGGTATGGCAGCGCGGTCCGCGACTGGATAGAGCGCGAGGCGAGTGGCGGAGTTCGCGCGAAGCATGCGCGAAGTCCAGTGGAATGAGTTGCGCGCCATCGAGATCGCGAATGGAAGCGCGACAAACGCAACCGCAACCATTCTCAGGTCGGACCATCGCCATCTGGGAAGGCGCGGAATCAGCGTGCCGACTCCGGCAAGCAAGAGCCCGACCGACAGCCAGCGCTGCACGTCGGAGAAGTAGAACGCCGATCCGCCGTCGATATGCAGCACGAGTCCAGGAGCGACGCCGACAAGTGCAACGAGGATAACCAGCTCCACGTCCAGAATTCTTCCTGCCTTTGCCAGCGTCACGAAATCGCCGAGTGTTCTCGCGCCTTCCTGTCGCAGTCTGAGGACGACGTAAACCAGCGACCAGAAGAATTGGAACAGAAAGAAGTACGGCCACCAGTCGAGGGGCACGAATCCTTTCAGGAAGTCGAGCGGGACTATGCCCTCACGATGCGCCGCAAGGGACACGCGCGGGTAAGTGAGAACCACGAGAAGAGTCGTAATAACGCCGACAAGCGCGACCGGCCATTTCCGGAACGCGCCGAGGCGGGCCGCGACGTACAAGGCGCCCAGCAGCCCGAGGATCATCAGCGAGATCTTCAAGTACCCGAGCGCGACGATTCCAGCAGGAAGCACAATCGCGACGAACAGGTAATCCTTTGGTCGCCCGCTGCCTTTCAGAATCTCGTCGCCGCCGCATTGCCAGAATACGATCGTCGTCGACAACAGCAGCAAGGCCACCGGAGTTGCGACGGTGTACGACTCGGAGATCATCAGGTTCGATGTCCATACGCCGAGCGCATCCATTCCGGTGATCGGCATGAGGCCGATGGTTGCGGCGAGGAACACCAGCCAGAACGACGGTCCCAGTCTCGGATCGAACTCCGCGCCGTGGCCCGCGCTGTACGCGACACTCATGTCGGCCATTCGCCGCTGGAAGATCGCGTATCTCGCCTCGAGGGCGAACGCGATAATTCCGCCGAAGAAAAGCGGAATCATCGTCACCGGAAATACGAGCTGGTAGAACTCGGTGAGATTGAACCCCGCGAGATTGGACCATTGAGCAAACATCCATGGCGTTCCCCAATGGTACGCCATGTATGGGATCCCATCCAATCCAGGACTCGGCACGTGATAGGTGCGCAGCATGTTGGCGACCGCGGCCAGCGAAACACCGTCGTGGTGCACCTTTCCGTCGAGAATCATCATTTCGAGGAATAGCGGGCTCTTGTAGATGCGTCCCCACACCACGCCTGCGGTCCAGGTCGAAAACAACGATGCCGCAACGAACATGGCGACAGTTGCTTTCCATCCGCTGTGCCGCGCCCAGTCGATCAACAGGACGAGGAACGCGACGGTCGCAACGCCAGCAAGCGGAATGAACGGAGTGAAACCGATCTTCGGCACCAGCCAGCCCGCCCCAACCGTGAACGCGATGGTCATGAGCCAGAGGAACGAATATGACGTCACCCACCCGTACTCGAGCGTTCTCTTGCGGATCAGCATCCTGATCAGATACGGCGTGTCGATGAGAATGAGCGCGAGTGCTGCGGCGCGCACTACCGGCCATGGCGAATTGTCGAATCCGGTGCGCGCGAGCCAGTAGATCGCAGCCATGCCGATCGCGAGAAACGAAGCGCCAATCGCGACTGTTCCGAACGCTCGCCCAACTGCTTCGGCGCTCTGCCCCGCGCGACTGTCAACTGCATCGAGGTAGCGGGGCTTGCTGACCTCGGGACGGTAGATGCGATCCGTCAGAAGCCCGTCGACCGGCCGACTACATAAAGCGGCCGCTGCTTGACCTCGTCGTAGATGCGGCCGATGAATTCGCCGATCACGCCAAGACAGATGAGCTGAACTCCACCGAGGAAGAGGATCACGACGATGGTTGACGCCCATCCTTTCGTCAGCTGCGCCGACCCGAACAAGCGCTCACCGATAAAGTAGATGAGCAGAAAAAAGCTCACCGCCGACGTGAAGAATCCGAGGTACATAGCAAGCCTGAGCGGCGCTTTCGACAGCGAAAGGATTCCGTCCATCGCGAGTCCGACCATTCGCCTGAACGGATACTTCGTTTCCCCGGCGAATCTCGCCGGACGTTCAAAGAGAATCGCGGTCTGCCTGAATCCAAGCCAGGCTCTCAACCCCCTCACGTACCGATTGCGTTCGGGCATTGCGTTGAGGAGGTCTACGATCTGTCTGTCCATCAGGCAGAAGTCGCCCGTGTCAGGCGGGACTTCGATATCACTCAGACTTCCGAGGATGCGGTAGTACAAGTAATAAGCGGATCGTTTAAGCGGACCGATGCCATCGCGACGCATCTTTTGCGCGTACACTACGTCGAATCCTTCGTCCCACTTTTCGATCATCTGACGGATGAGCTCGGGCGGGTCCTGCAGGTCTGCGTCGATCACGACGACGGTCTGTCCCGACACCGCGTGGAGTCCGGCGGTTACGGCGGCCTGGTGACCGAAATTGCGCGAGAAGTGAATTGCCTTGAAGCGGGAGTCGGAACGCGCAATCTGGTCGAGCATTTGAGGCGACTCGTCCTTGCTGCCGTCGTTGACGAAGACTACTTCGAAAGAAGGAAACGCAGGGGCGAGGACCTGAAGCAGCCGCGAGTGGAGTGCTTCTATTACTTCGTGCTCGTTGTAAAGCGGGACGACGACCGAGATCAACGGTCGTGCTGGATCAGCTGCCTCGAGTCGGCCCCCTATTCTCTGTTGCATTTGCGATTCAAAATATTGAAATCGCGG
>JBDTNA010000139.1:0-7896 GCA_039933985.1 Gemmatimonadales bacterium
GTCCACCGACCTAAGCTCTTCGATGGCACTTTTTAGCCTCCGAGCGATCGATTCGGTGCTTTCGGTGCCCCGGGCGGCCAGCCGGTCGATCAGGACGGAAGCATCCGGGGGCAGGACGAACACCAGTACCGATTCCGGATAGGCTTTCACGAACTGCCGGGCCCCCTGGACGTCGATGTCCATGACGACGTGCCTGCCAGATTCGAGGATCCGGTCAACTTCCTGTCTCAGGGTCCCGTAGAGCCGTCCATGGACGTCGGCAGATTCTGCGAAATCCCCCCGGAACCTCGCCGCCTCGAACTCTATCGGAGTGAGGAAATAGTAGTCCCGGGCCTCGATCTCACCCGGCCGGGCAGGACGTGTTGTACAAGAGACGGAATAGCCCAGGTCGATCCGGCGCTTCAGCAGCTCCCTCGCGATGGTGGTCTTCCCGCCTCCCGAAGGTGAAGAGAGAATGAGCGGGAATGAGCTCACTCGATGTTCTCGACCTGCTCGCGGATGCGCTCCAGCTCTTCCTTTATCATGACGACGTCCGCGAGAATTGTCGCATCGTTCGCCTTGCTGCCCGTTGTGTTCGCCTCGCGAACCATCTCCTGAAGCAAGAACCCCAGCCGTTTTCCGACCGGCTCGTCCCCACTTTCGTTCACCGATTGGCGGAACGAGCCGATGTGCGAGTCGAAGCGATCGAGCTCTTCGGCGATATCGAGCTTGTCGGCAAGAATCGCGATTTCCTGCGCGAGTCGCTGTTGATCGACATTCGCCGCAGCGGCAAGCTCTTTCACTGATTTCTTGAGCCGTGCAACCTGTTCGGTGAGGCGAATGGGTCCGCGCTCCCTGATTCTGCGAACAGCTTCTTCGACGAGCCCGACTCTCTCGAGAAGGAATACGGCGAGGCGTCGCCCTTCTTCGTTGCGCATTCGCCGAAGAGCTCCGATCGCTTCCTCGACAACTGCGACAAGCTCGGCAACGGTGCCGGTGTCGCCGTCATCGGCATGAGAAGTAACGACATCGGGAAGTCCGAGGATCGTGCCTGCTTCGAGCTTCTCGCTGAGGCCGTGTTTTGCCTGCAGATCGCGAAGAATGGCGACGTATTCGCCGAAACGTTGCTCATTTATTCCAGCGCCTTTGCCGAGCTCGCGCTCGACCCGGGCGGTCAGAGCGACATGACCTCTCGCAACGCGCTGTCGCAGCACCTCGCGCACGTCGCCTTCCCACTTGGCGAAGGTACCTGGCAGCTTGATGCTGGGATTGAAAAAACGGTGGTTGACGGTCCGGATCTCAACACTGACTCCGGCCGCGCCGACCTTTCCCTCAGCTGACCCAAAACCGGTCATGCTCGATATCATATAAGGGCGGCTAAGCTACGGATCGACAACGGAATGTCAATTCCAGAATTCCCACCGAATGCCGTAAACACCGATTGAACGGGGCATGAAAAAATCGGGAACGATCTGATATTGGTCGCCGATAAAGTTGCGAACCTGGTAGCTCGCCACGCCACGCAGGATGCGTATCTCGACAAGCGCCGACATTATTCCGCTCGCGTTGGTCACGCGCGTTCCGGTTGCAGTTGGAAACGCGATTTCGCCGCGGTACTCATGAATGTACGCGAGCTTGAGGCCGAAGCTTCCACTCGGAAAGCGCGACAGCCATCGAGTGTTCAAATTGATTTCTGACCTGGCCTGGTATCGCGGCTGGTAGAATCCGGCAGAATCCCAGCGCGTTCCGACGACATCCACGTTGATGTCCTTGTAGAGCTTCCCTCGCAGTCCCGCATAAAGTCCCTGACGGCGCCCGACGTAGCGAACGGAATAGGCGGTGTCGAATACCGACGGCGGAATCAGCACCGCAGTGTCCCGGCTCACGATTCCGGCGATGACCCATGGATTGACGAGGCGCACACCGGCCTCGCCGCGAAACGAAAGAGTTTTTGGTCTGCGAAGACTTGGGACCCCGGCCACTACGTCGCTTTCACCCTCGGGAGAGTCGGTGGACGCTGCGCCCGCAAATGCAAGGAACGGTTTCGGAGTGAATCGAGCGACGAGGTCGCCGCGGTTCCTTTGCTGCGTCGCATCGTGCTCCCCGTAGAAGCCAACAAGGCCGATCTTGTTCGCCACTTCGAGCCGTGCATACGGAGCGTGCTTGATATCGCCGTCAAAAGCGCGAATGCGGTCTGCTACCGAGAGTCTCAGCGGACCCCGAGCGTATCCAAGAGAGGCGACGTACTGCGCGCGATGCGTCGTGGTATCCGTCGTGTCGGGAAGAATCTTTCGACTCGCCGCCTCGGCCGCAGTGAAATGCTGTGAGGTTTCACCGAGCCGCATGTATGACGCGATGACCTCGGCCCAAGGCCCGCCGGCCTGATCGCCGACTGCGGCGCGTACGTAAGCAAGCGTGTGCGTTCCTGCGAACGGAGGGAGAGACAAGCCGCTTCCGAATGTCGGCTGAAGCACGCGCGATCCGTTGCGGCGAGTTCCGAACGCATCGATGCTCCACATGCGACGCGCAATGCCGAAGCGTCCCATGAAGGAGAGCGCGTCACCTCCGCCGCCAAGTCGCGCAGACCTTGTGTTGTACTGCTGCCCGCCCAGCTGAAGCCCGGCGCCGTTACTGAAACGCTTTCCGTAGAAGCCGCGATAGATGTTGGTGTCTTCGTCGCCGGTGTAGATGTCTGTCCTGGTCGAAGGATCGGTGCGGTCCACTCTCCAGCTTCGCACATGGACGCGAAGCTCATTGGCAAAGCGCTCGATCATCACGTGCTCGAGAAACGCGAGATCGATCGTTGTCAGGTCGAGCAGGGCTCCGCTTCGCGGATCGACGTTGTCGAGCTCGACACCATCGTAGATGATCTTGACGCGATTGAGGTCTCCGTTCGTCGCGACAAACTTTGGCGACGCGAGCCAGTTCGACGTGAACGAAGTTGCTTCGGGAAGCCGCGCGAGCAGGTCGGCTAGAGTGTGCGCACCGCTCGAAAACATCTCATCGCGGTTCCATTCGTATTGCGGTCCAATGTCGGCGGTATGGGGTCCGGCACTGCGGCCGAAAACGGCCTTGATCGTGTCTGCCTTCGCTTTTGTGCTGTCGGGCTTTTCCTTCGGCGGAATCGGGACCTCGCTCCCCGGAGGCACGACCACCTGAGAAACTGCAACGACAGGCACCCCGAAGAAAAAAGCCCCGACTGCGAAGCCGAGGCGGGCGCAACGCTTCACTTTGCGGACACCATCGATCAGCTCAGCCGTCCGCGAACAAATTCGATGAAGGTCCCGGTGGGCACGCCGGTCGGTCCCTTCGGCATGATTCCAATGTCGCTTTCCGAATATGCTGTCCCGGCGACATCGAGATGAACCCACGGATATGTCTCAGTGAATTCCTTCAGGAACATTGCCGCGGTGATCGCGCCTGCAGCTCTTCCACCTGTGTTCTTGATGTCGGCCACTTCGGACTTGATGAGCTCCCGATACTCATCCCATAGAGGCATCGACCATCCAGGCTCGCCGGCGCGCTTTCCCGCGGCGACGATCTCGGCGATCAACGCCTCATCGGCGCTGAAAATTCCGGTGGCGGTATGTCCAAGCGCTATCACACACGCGCCGGTGAGAGTTGCCGCATCGACGACGACGGCAGGATCAAACCGCCGCGCATACGAAAGTACATCGGCAAGAACGAGTCGCCCTTCGGCGTCGGTGTTGATGACCTCGATGTACTTGCCGAGATGACTCTTTACGACGTCACCCGGATTTACGGCGGTGCCTGACGGCATGTTCGTCGTCGAGCCAATCAATCCCACGACGTTGATCGGAAGCTTCATGCGGCCGATCGCTTCAAACGCTCCGAGCACACCTGCGGCGCCGCACATGTCGTACTTCATGTCTTCCATGCCAGGCGCCGGCTTGATGGAAATTCCGCCGCTGTCGAAGCAGAGCCCTTTCCCGACCAGGGTCACAGGCTTCTGCCCCGGAGGTCCGCCCGAGTATTCGAGTGCGATGAGCTTGGGATCCTGCGGCGTGCCCTGAGCAACGCAGAGGAAGGATCCCATTCCTTCGGCTTCCATTTCCTTTCTGCCAAGCACGGTGATCTTCATGCCGTGACGCGACGCAATATCGGCTGCGGTGTTCGCAAGAAATTCGGGAGTGCAAAGATTGCCGGGCATGAACGCGAGTGTACGGGCCAGCGAATGGCCCGCGCCGATCGCCTCACCGCTCGTCAGCGCACTCGCCGAGTCAGCGGCAGCGCCAAAAATCGTCGCGCGAGTGAGAGGACTGCGGCGCTCCTCCTCGGGCGGCGAAGTCTTCAGCTCCGTGTATTCCCACGAGCCGATCGTGAGCCCGATGACTGCGCATTCCGTCTCGCGGTGATCCACGTCACCCGCGAAAAAGCCGATGTCTCCCCCGCCCTGTTTCATCCCCTGTCGTGCGGCGACCGCTGCAGCGCGGCGAATCGAGCCCGCACGGTCCGCCACTTTCCCCATTCCAACGAGCAGTACGCGGCGCGGGCCACCTGCCGAACCACTCAGCGCAAAGAGCTCGTCTCGCCCAGCGCGAAAATCTCTCGCGTCGATCGCTCGCTGTATCGAGCCACCGAGCGTCCTGTCCAAATCAGCGAGTGGACCGGATAAGCTCGGATTCTCGGCAACAGCAATCGCGAGCAGTGAACCTGTGAACTCTCCTGCTGTCTTGTCGTTGAGCGATACCGTTACGGGCATCTAGTTGCTCATGCCCGAAATGACTGCGTCTCCGAACGCTGACGTCGAGACTTCTGTGGCGCCGGGCATCTGGCGCGCGAGATCGTAGGTAACCCGCTTTGCCTTGATCGCGTTCTCCACTCCCTTCACGATCAGCTTCGCCGCTTCTTTCCAATGCATGTACTCGAACATCATCACGCCGGACAGGATGACGCTTCCCGGATTGATCTTGTCGAGGTTCGCGTATTTCGGAGCCGTGCCGTGAGTCGCCTCGAACACCGCGACGCCATCGCCGACATTTCCGCCCGGTGCGATGCCAAGTCCGCCGACTTGCGCGGCAGCTGCATCGGATAGGTAGTCGCCGTTGAGATTCGGCGTCGCAATTACGGAGTATTCCGACGGACGAAGAAGCATCTGCTGAAACATCGAGTCGGCGATTCGGTCGCGGATTACAACTGCATCGGCGCGCACATCCTTTCCCGGGCTGGATGCATCGGCCTCCGTCACGGTAGAATCACCGAACTTCGCTTTCGCGACTTCGTAGCCCCAGTCGCGGAACGCTCCCTCGGTGAACTTCATGATATTGCCTTTGTGAACGAGGGTCACCGACTTCCGGTTCTTCTCGATCGCATAGCGAATCGACATCTCGACGAGCCGCTTGGATCCGAACTCCGACATCGGCTTGATACCGATTGCCGAGCCTTCCCGCATTTCCTTCTTGAAGTTGGTGCTGATGAATTCGCGAAGCTTGTTGGCTTCGTCGCTGCCCGCTTTCCACTCGATACCGGCGTACACGTCTTCCGTGTTTTCGCGGAAGATGACGATGTCTACTTTCTCCGGCTCTTTGACAGGCGCGCCCACCCCCTCGAAGTAGCGGACCGGGCGAATGCATGCGTACAGGTCGAGGACCTGACGCAGCGTGACGTTGAGCGACCTGATTCCGCCGCCGACTGGAGTCGTGAGCGGTCCCTTGATCGAGACGCGGAACTCCTGCATGGCATCGACGGTTTCCTGCGGAAGCCAGTCGTTGAACTGCTTGTGCGCCTTCTCACCGGCGTACACTTCCATCCACTCGATTTTGCGTTCGCCGCCGTAGGCCTTCTCGACAGCAGCGTCGAAGACACGAACCGATGCTCTCCAGATGTCGGGACCCGTTCCATCGCCTTCAACGAACGGGATGATGGGTCGCGAAGGAACGCTGAGCTTGCCATCGGAGAAAGTGATGCGCTCGCCGTTCCTTGGAACGGCGGAAAGCTTGTAGTCAGCCATGCGATTTCTGGGGCGTTTATGAGTTGAGTGCGGAGGTGAAAGTTAGACTTGCACTCCGCTTGCAGCAACTTGAGATGGGTACGCGGTGGTTCAGTTTGGAATTGCGCATTGCGCTTGGAATTACGCATTGCGCAATTTCAAACTGAACCAGGTCTGGCGCACCTACCGCAGGAGCCACAAAAAGTGGGACGTCCGCGGACGAACTGTTCAGTCCTTGCCGCTTTCCTTCGCCATTCTGAGGTGCATCGCTGCAACGGGCTCCGGAGAAGCCGGCCTCGGCTTGGGCGGTGCAGTGCGCGGTCGCGGCGGCGCTCCTTTGGAACCCGAGTCTGGCTTGCCACGTCCAATGCGCCCAACCGCCGCTGGCAGACCGGTCCTGACCCACGCAACTGCATCCTCGAGAATCGTGGACATTACAGGCACAACGAAGAGCGTAAGCATAGTTGACGTGATCAGACCACCGATCACCGCTCGCGCCATCGGCGCCCGCTGCTCCGCTCCTTCGCCAAGAGCAAATGCGAGTGGCAGCATTCCGAAAATCATCGCGACCGTAGTCATGATGATCGGGCGCAGACGAATTCGTCCGGCGGTCAGAAGCGAATCATGCCTGTTGAGTCCCTTCTCTCTCTGCTGGTTTGAGAAATCGAGCAGCAGAATTCCGTTCTTCGTCACGAGTCCCATCAGCATGATGATGCCGATCATCGTCATGACATTGATGCTGCCCTTCGTCACCAGCAGCGCGAGCGCGACACCGATGAAGCTCAACGGAAGCGCAAGCATGATCGCCAGCGGCTGGAAGAACGATCCGAACAGAGACGCAAGAATCAGATAGATGAACACGACAGCAAGACCGAGCGCTGCGAGTACGTAGCCTTTCGTCTCATTCAGATTCTGCACGTCGCCGCCGAACACCGTGTGATATCCAACCGGCAGTCCCAGGGAATCGATACCAGCTTTCACAGCGTCCGCGACCGAGCCCATCGAGTATCCGGGAAGAACTCCTGCCGAAATTGTCACCTGACGCTCGAGATTCCGACGATCAATTTGTTGAGGAGCAAGACTCTCCTTGACTTCG
Source organism: Gemmatimonadales bacterium (assembly GCA_039933985.1). Classification (GTDB taxonomy): domain Bacteria; phylum Gemmatimonadota; class Gemmatimonadetes; order Gemmatimonadales; family Gemmatimonadaceae; genus UBA4720. The sequence continues at coordinate 7,026 of JBDTNA010000139.1, forward strand.
GCAACCTGATTGAGAGGCACCATTGTCATTTGCCCCGTAGCCGGGTCTGTCGAGCCTGTCGGAATTGCGAGGTTCGCTACATCAGCCGCGCTCGTACGGAGCGAATCGGGATAAACCACCACGACATCGTGTGAAAAACCCACCTCATCTTCCCAACGCGTCGCGCGCTGTCCGGCGAAAACGGGCTGAAGCGTTGTGCCGATCGTGCTGATGCCAAGTCCGGCTGCCCATGCCTGCTGTCTATCCACATCCACGTCGAGCTGAGGAATTTGTCCCTCATCGCTCGACGTAGGCTCGGCCACGCCTTCGGTTGACCTGATGCGCTCAAGAACCTGATTCGCAGCGACCTTGAGACGCGTTTCTTCCGGACCCTGCACGTTCACGATGATCGGCTGCCTGAATCCGCCGAAGATTGATCCGCTTCCGGTGATTGTGGGTCGCACACCGGGCATCTTCCTGAGGGCGGCTCGCAGATCTGTTTGAAGGTCAGCCAGCGACCGCTTGCGTTTGTTTCTGTTGACGAGCTTCACGTAGATGCTGCCCGTGTTGGGCGTTCCGCGGAAGCCACCACCGATGGTCGTATACGTGAACTCGACCTCCGGCTGCTTTCGCAGATAGGCGCTCACTTCCTGGGCTTTTCCAACAGTATACGCGAGGCTCGAACCAGGGGCCGTTCGGACCCCGACGTTGAACTCGCCGGTATCCACGTCCGGAAGCCACGTAAATCCGAGGAGCGGATAGATAAGACCGGCTCCAACAACGGACATCACGGCTACGCCCATCACCGCGACACGGTGCCTCAGCGCCCAATCGAGGTTCTGCGGATACTTGTCTGCAGTCCGCTCGAACCAGGCGTCGAAAGCCATACCCG
>JBDTNA010000140.1:0-7858 GCA_039933985.1 Gemmatimonadales bacterium
CCAGGATTCTTCGGCTGGCGTCGTACGGATCGACAACAATTGAAGTGAAGTCGGGGTACGGGCTCTCGACCGAGGACGAGATCAAGTCGCTTCGCGTGATTGCGCGTCTGACGCGCGACACGAACGTGCGACTCGTGCCCACGTGGCTTGGCGCGCACGAGATTCCGAAGGAATACCGATCGTCGGACAAGGACCGCGCTGACTATGTCCGACTTCTCATCGACGAAATGCTGCCGGCGGTTCAGCGGGAAAAGCTCGCGCGGTTCGCCGACGTCTTCTGTGAGCCGGGAGTTTTTACCCTCGATGAGACCCGCGCGATCCTCGGCGCATCCAGAGCCGCGGGACTCGGACTCAAGCTGCACGCCGACGAGCTCGAGCCGCACGGCGGCGCGGAGCTCGCGGTGGAGCTGGGAGCCACTTCGGCCGATCATCTTGCCGCGATCTCGGAAAATGGAATCGAAGCGCTCGCTCAGTCGTCTACTATCGCGACCGTTCTGCCCGGTACGATGATGTTTCTGGGCAGGCAGAAGCAGGCGCCGGCCCGAGCGATGATCGATGCTGGCGCTGCGGTGGCCATTGCGACGGATTTCAATCCGGGGACGTCCCCCAACTTCAATTTCCCGCTGATTCTCACTCTCGCCGTAAGCCAATTGAAGCTCAGCGCATCGGAAGCCCTCATCGCCGCCACTGTGAACGGCGCTGCCGCCGTCGGCCTCGCCGATCGGACGGGGCAGTTGGCCCCGGGTTTCTCTGCGGACCTCGCCATATGGGACGCCGAAGATTTTCGTGAGATACCGTATTGGTATGGTGATCGTCGTTGTAGTGGCACCTGGATGCAGGGAAAACCCTGTTACGTCCAGACGCCCTCGGATAACTTGAGTTCGTCGCGCTAGCCGGTGCCGGATAGCGCGCGCTCGTATCACGCCTAGCTGATCAGATGTCCAACACCGCCAAGCTGAAAAAGAAGGCCGCCGACCTCGAGTCGAAGAAGCAGTATGAGAAGGCGATCGAAGTCTACGAGCAGGTGCTGAACAGCGTGCGAAGCCCCGATGAGGAGCGCGATGTTCCGCTATACAATCGCGTCGGCGACCTCCACTACCGCATCGGCAACAACGAGCGGGCGATCACTTACTACGAGCAGGCGGCGGATTTCTACGCTGAAGGTGGTTTCTTCAACAATGCCATCGCGCTCTGCAACAAGATTCTTCGCTACTCCCCCGGCCGCACCGTGGTCTACTACAAGCTCGGCCTGATCAGCGCGAAGAAAGGATTCAACAGCGACGCGAAACAGAACTTCCTCGAGTACGCCGATCGCATGCAGCGCCTCGGCAAAATGGATGAAGCCTTCCGTGCGCTGAAAGAGTTCGCTGATCTATGTCCGGGACAGGACGACGTTCGGCTGATGCTGGCCGATCAGCTCGGCAAAGCGAACCGAAAGGAAGAAGCGCTGGAGCAACTCGAGATACTCTACGATACGCTGAAGACAGAGGGTCGCAGCGCAGAAGCGGCCGCGACGCTCGAGCGCATCAAGACGATAGATCCCGCCTTCAAGCCGCGTCGCAGCGTCACTCCGCGCGCTCGAAAAAAGGAAGGTCTCGTTTTTCTCGATCTCGAGTTCGAGTCACCGGCCGAGATCGCGGAAGCAGTGGATGAGGCACGGGCAGCGGCAGAAGTAAAACTGCTCGATGAAGACGAGTTCAGCCTGAAATCGCGGGAAGGATTCATCGAGGTTCCGCGGAACGCTCCGGAAGGTCTCGAGCTCACCGCGTTTGCGGAGCAGCGTCCTGCGCCTGCGAATTCGTCTTCAGGCGAAGAGGATGACGACCCTTCGCCCGGTTCGAACAACGAGCTCAGGTTCATCACTCCAACCGAAGATGTGTCGACGACCGAACCGGAAATCGCCCGACTCGACCTGGCGCCGATGGTCGACGCGCCGGATGCGCACGATGCAGAACAAGCGCACGATGCAGACGAGGCGCGCCCGACCCCGAGCGAGACGAGAGTAATCGAGTTCCCGGTCGGACGAACTCCAGCGGGCGGAACCCCGCCGGTTGCCGATCACGACCCTCTGTCCGGTCTCGACGTGATATCCGCGATGTCGCCGCCGAACGGCGCGGGCGATTTCAATCTCGAAGAAACCAATGAAGAGGAACAGGCCGCGCACGAAGGCTTCATCGACCTCGGCGAATGGCTGGAGCGAACGCGGACTCCTTCGTCGACGCGCATGATCACGCACGACGAGGAGCCGGACAACAACGAGCAGAAGGACTTCGGCGAAATGCTCGACAAGTTCAAAGCCGGAATCTCGCGGAACGTCGATGAAGAGGACTTCGAGAGCCACTACGATCTCGGCATCGCGTTCCGCGAGATGGGGCTTCTCGACGAGGCGATCGGATCGTTCCAGAAGGCCGCGCGGGGAAAGGATTTGCGAGTGCGGGCGTCCGAAGCAATCGGCCAGTGCTTCATGGACAAAGGTGAAGCGGGCGTGACGATGACGGTGCTCGAGCGACTGGTGAATGAGCCTGAGATGTCCGATGGGCGCCTAGTCGGTGTACTTTACCTGCTCGGCCGCGCGGCCGAGTCGCTTGGCAGACCGGCTGATGCAGCGGGATATTTCCAGCGCGTGCTCGCGGTTCAGATCGGCTTCCGCGACGCCGCCGACCGTCTCGCATCGCTGGCCCAAACATCTAGATGACCGCATCGGAAATCCTCGCAACGCCACCCGACACAACGAACGAGAAAGACGCACTCCGCAGAATCCAGGCATCGATCGCCGAGTCACTCGACGCGGTGACTGAGGAGATGGTTGCGGCCGTGTCGCACGATGCGCCGCTCGTCGCGCAGATGGGACAGCACCTGATGGGAATGCGCGGAAAGATGTTCCGCCCCACTCTTGTTCTTCTCTGCAGCAGCATCGACGAGAAATCGGACAGGAATGCGATTACGTTCGCCGCCGCGGTCGAGCTGATTCATCTGGCAACCCTGGTGCACGATGATGCCGTCGATCATTCGGTGTTGCGGCGCGGGATGCCGACCCTCAACTCGCTGTTCAGCCATCAGATCTCCGTCATAATGGGAGATTTTCTATACTCGGTGGCGCTGACGAAGCTCGTCGCGCTTGGCGACCTCGATGCGCTCCGTGCGCTTACTCGCGCGTCGACCGAAATGACTGTTGGAGAAATGAGACAGCTTGCGGTCGATGACGCACTCGATTTTTCCGAAGACGACTATTACGCGTTGATTCGGTCGAAGACCGCGTCGTTGATGTCTGCAGCTTGCGAAGTCGGTTCGCTCGCCGGTGCCCGCGCGCATCGCGAAAGCCTGATGCAGTATGGCAAGGCGCTCGGCATGGCGTTTCAGATCGCGGATGATCTGATCGATTACACCGAGGCGAAGGAAACGACCGGAAAGCCGACGGGCCTCGATCTCAAGGAACACAAGGTCACGCTGCCGCTGATCGCCGCGCTTCGTGTGATGACGCCTGCCGAGCGGGCCAGGGTAGACCAGCTCTTTGCCAGCGACGATCCGGGAGAAGCCGAGATCGGCGAGGTAATTCATATCGTCGCGGTGAACGGCGGCCTTGAGTATGCGCGAGAAAAAGGCGCGGTATTCGCTCAGGAAGCGAGAGAAGCACTTGTCGGACTTCCCGACACGGTAGCGCGACAGGCGCTGTTGGAGTCTATTTCGTACGTAATGGAGCGACACGCGTAAATGCCACCGCGCGCAGCGGCTAGACGGGGTACTATCTTCCATGCAATCACGCTGGCGGCCGGTTTTATCACCGGGGGCCTGCTGACACAGGTAGCGCGAAAGTTTCTTCCGCCCGGTGCGGCGAAGGAATTCTTCACTACTGGTGTAACACCTTCCGTGGGCCCGCTCCCGCTCGACCTTGTGATCATCAAGCTGGCGCTGGGTCCGATTGCAATAGATGTATCACTGCTCAGTCTGGTCGGCGTTCTGATCGCTTATCTGATTGCGCGTTCGCTCTTCTAGGAGAATAGAGACATGCTAGGCAATCTTGGCTTCCCGGAGATCATGATCATTCTGGTGATCATCCTTCTCCTCTTCGGTGCGAAGCGCATTCCAGAGATCGCGGGCTCGATGGGTAAGGGAATCAAGGAATTCAAGAAGAACATCAACGAGGCGACGCGCGACATCGACGCCGCTCCGCCACGCTACGACAACCGGCTGAATGATTCGGAGCTCGATCGCAATGCTCCCTCCAGGCAGCAGGAAGAAGCTCGTCCCGAGCCGAAGCGGTTGATCTAGGCACTCCGGGTTCCAAAAAAAAAGGCCGCGCGATGAGCGCGGCCTTTTCGTTTGTAGCGGACGTTTCTACTGAACCTGCTGGCGCTGCGCCGCTTCGATTTCCTTTCTTCGATCAGTGATCTTCGCGTTGTCACGAAGATTCTGGAGGAAGTCTCTCACCCGCTGCTGACGCAGCTGCTGCGTCACCTGCGCGCGTTGTGCAACCTTCGTCTTCTCCCACTGCGTGCGATCCTGCAGCACACGCTGATCGACGCGCTCGACAAAGATTCCATCGTAGACGCGGATTGGCGCGCTAACCGCGCCAATGGGCAGCGCGAACGCCGCGCCAATCGCCTGATTCAGCCGACCGATGCCCGCTGCACCGCCGACCCGAGTGAAGGGTAGGCTCTGCGTCACTTCGATGCCGGCCGCCCTGGCTGCGTCTTCGAGCGTCGTCTTCGAAGCCTGTGCTGCGAACTGCTTAGCGCGCGGCATCAGCTTGTCGAGTTTCTTCTGAATCGCGAGGATCTTGATGATATCGGGCTTCGCCTGATCGAGTGACGGAATTCCACCCTTGGTAAGCGAGTCGAGCCTGCCCAGGTAGTAACCGTCCTCAGCATCGAAGAGCTCGCTGGTCTCGCCTGGTCGCGCGCCCTGGAATGCCCACGGTCCAACGCTCGGCACGAACTTGCCGTCGATGGTGAGTGCATCGGTTTCCTGAACCCTTGCGCGCTTGAGCTGCAGGCCGAGCTTTTTCGCTGCGTCCTCGATTGCGCCCGGCTTGTCGGATGACGCTGCAATCTTTGCAAGCTCATCGGCGCGACGGTCTGTCGCGGTTGCCGCCGAATCGCTCTGCTGAATCGGGAGCAGGATGTGGCGAACAGAGACTGAGTCGCCCTTCTTCGAGTCGACCTTGATCAGGTGATATCCGAACGGAGAGAGCACAGGCTGCGACACTTCTCCGACGGGGAGCGCGAACATCGCGTCCTCGAACGGCGCCACGAATCGTCCGCGCGTGACCATTCCGTACGAGCCACCATTTGAAGCTGATGCTGAGTCGGTCGATTCAGCTTTGGCGACGTCCTCGAACTTTTCGCCCTTCATGATTCTGTCGCGAAGTGCAACGATCCGTGATCTGACGGCTGCCGAGTCGGCTGAGCTGACGGCTCGCGGAATCGAGACTACGGAGACGACGGCACGTGCGGGGCGCTCGAAGTCCTTCTTGTTCTTGTTGTAGTAGTCCTTGATCTCCGACTCGGGAACGGTGACTTCGGTGTCGGCGATCAGCTCGGGACGAAAAACGGTGTACGTCATCTGAGTGGTGTCGCGCGTGTCCTGCCAGATGTTCCACAGGCGCTCGTCGCTCACATACGTGTCGGATGCGACCTGCTCGAAGAGCTTCTCTCGCGGAATCTGGTCGCGATAATAGGCCTCGAGCTGGAGGAGAATGCCTTCCTGTCTGGCTGCGGGGCTCGAAAGGAACCGCGCGTATTTCTCGGGATCGAACCGGCCTTCTGTCTGAAGCTCGGGACTCTGCGCAAGCTGTGGCGGGGGCGCGTACTTGGCGGCTTCCGCGATCTCATCGGGGGTCACGCGAATTTTCCGGCGACGGTACTCCTGCCGCATAAGTGCATCGCCGACGAGCTGCTCGAATGCTTCGTCAGAAAGGCGTCGGCGCTCGTCGAGCGTGATGCTCTTGCCGGACTGCTGGGTAGCTTGCTGCTCGAGCTGATTGGTCGCGTTGTACCACGTCGTGGCGAGGATATCTTCGCCGTTCACGGTCGCTACAGCGGTCGTGTTGGTAACGGGCGCGCGTCCGAGAAGGCCGGACGTTTCGGCGAGAAGAAATCCTCCGACGAAGAAGATGACGAGGAAGATCCAGATGTACTTTGCGGAGCTCCGCATTGTTTGCAGCACGAGCCTAACTCCTGGCAGGGCCGGGGAAAAAACGCTTTAGTGATGTTAGGTATACAGCCTTGCAAGTTACCGATTCTGCGCCTGTAAAAGCAAGCCGCGCACGGGTTCGTTCCCTCGAATCTGCCCGCGTGTTGCTTTCGAGGATCAGACCCATGCGAGGGTCGTCGGAATCGCGAATGTTTTCGCCGGCTATGCTCACTCGGGCGGTTGCCGAGGCAGACACTCCTTGCCGGGCATCACGCCCTCGCTCCGCGAACCCGTCGAAAACCTCCGCGATCCCGACTCCCGGCAAGGTGTTGTTGTGTAGCGATGCAAACACCAGCCGCCCATCTAGGGGGACGTGTTTCGCGCACGGTGTACTTGCGGTCGTTTGAACGGGGAGGAGGGGCGTGTGTCGTGCGGCGCGCTTCGCGGAGCGAGGGCTGGGTTCCCCATGCAGACCATGCCCAGTGCAGATCCGCCCGAGTGAGCATGCGCGGCGCATGACACACACTCCGACGAACCACGCGGTACGCAACGAGGGCACCAAAACCCGAAGCCCGCCCGTACGAGTGGCCATTCAGTTGCATCACTCTACTGTATGTCGTCTGATTGACGCGTGTAACGCAAACGCGGTATCTTGAGCCGTTCTGTCCCGAAGAAGCCACGGGACGGCACAACCCAGAGGTTTTTCGATGCAAGGGTCCGCCCGGATAGACGAGCTCAGGCAAAAATTTCACGAAAATCCGCGCCGGTATTTCGCGCCCCTTGCCAATGAATACAGGAAGGCGGGAGATCCCGAGCAGGCGATAGCGATCTGCCGGGCCCATCTCGCGCAGCAGCCCGCTCATATGAGCGGGCACGTCGTCTACGGCCAGGCCCTTTACGACGCCAACCGAATCGATGAATCGCGAACGGTATTCGAGAAAGCCCTTTCCCTCGACCCGGACAACGCGATCGTGCTTCGGCAGCTGGGCGATATCGCGCGCCAGCGTGGTGAGACGGCCGAGGCGAAGCATTGGTATGGGCGCGCGCTCGATGCCGATCCGCACAACTCGGAAATCGCCGCATACATCGCTGAGCTGACGGAGCCGCTGACCGAGCCGCTGACCGAGCCGCTGACCGAGCCGCTGACCGAGCCGGCGGACGTTGCTTCCGCGCACTCTGCTGCTCCGAACTCTGCTTCTCCGTCGGTCGCCACAGAGCCCCCTGATTCGCACGAGGCGAAGCCGATCGAGCTACTCGACGTCGAGTCGGCCGAGCACGACAACGCACCGGTTACCGAAGGCGAGCAGAAAACCGGGGAAGCTGAATCTGCGGAATCAATTCCGGCGGTCGCTGAGTCAACTCCTCCCGAAGACGCTGAGTCAGCTGCTCCGGAAATCGCAGAGTCGGTTGCTCCGGATGTCGCAGAATCAGTTGCTCAGGAAGTCACGCAGTCTGTTGCTCCGGAAGTCGCGGAGTCGGTTGCCCCGGGAGTTGCAGAGCCGGTTGCCCCGGAATCTGAAACGCCTGCGCCGGAAGTCGATGCGCCAGCGGAGGCGGAAGTCGTGGAGCCGGCCGCGCCGGAAGACGCGGAATCTGACGCCCACGCAGCTGCTGCCGTACCGCCAACCGACGAGCACGAATCAGACTCGCGGCCCGAGGCAGAGTCAGCACCACCAGAGCCAGAGCAGGCCGAGTGGCCGCGAAGCGATACGCCAGTAGCTACGCC
>JBDTNA010000141.1:0-7840 GCA_039933985.1 Gemmatimonadales bacterium
TTCGACCTGAACACAACGCTGCTTCCGACGTACAGTGTTTTCGGATCGTGCGGTGAGATCACGATTGGGAACGTCCACTGAAAGCGATACTTCGCGTCGGCGGCGTCATGTCCCATCGGATTGTCCGGCCACGGATTCACGTTGCGCTCGTAACCGGTGCGCTGGTCCTTTCGCGTGAGCAACCCTCCATACGAGCCGGCGTAGATGATTTCCGGATCGTCAGGCCGCACAGCGATGTACCCGCTTTCGCCTCCACCAACGTCGTACCATTGATCGTTCGATATGCCGCCGGCCGAGCGACTCGGGCCGCAGAGCGTTGAATTGTCCTGCTGCGCTCCGCAAACGCGATACGGAAAATGATTTGTCGTCGTCACGTGATAAAACTGAGCCGTCGCCTGATCCTGTTCAGTCCACGTGCGTCCCGCGTTGAACGAAACGTTCGCACCGCCGTCGTTGCTTTCGATCATGCGATTGTTGTCGACGGGCGAGATCCACAGATCGTGATTGTCGCCGTGCGGTACGGAAATCGACCGAAACGTCTTTCCCCCGTTGGTCGAGCGATACATCCCTGTATTCAGCGCGTACACTGTGTTCGTGTCTTTCGTGTCGGCGAAAATGCGCGTGTAGTACCATGCGCGCTGCCGGAGATTCCTCTCGGAATTCATCTTCGTCCAGGTCGCACCTGCGTCGTCGGACCGGTATACGCCGCCTGAATCGGCTTCGATGAGCGCAAAGACGCGTTTCGGATTAACCGGTGATACCGATATGCCGATCTTTCCAAGCACGCCTGCGGGCAGTCCGGGATTTCGCGTGAGATTCGTCCACGTTTCACCGCCGTCGGTTGACTTGAAGATTCCGCTTCCCGATCCGCCGGACACGAGCTTCCACGGCTGCCGGTACGCATGCCAGATGGACGCGTACAGCGTGTTCGGATCGGTGGCGTCCATCGACAGATCGATCGCCCCGGCCGAATCGCTCTGGTAGAGAATGCGCCGCCAGCTCTTGCCGCCGTTTTCCGATTTGAAAACGCCGCGCTCAGTGTTCGGCCCCCACACATGTCCGAGTGCGGCGACGTAGACGATGTCGGGATTTTTCGGATGAACTCTTACTCGCCCGATCTGACGCGTGTCGCCAAGTCCAACGTAGCTCCACGTCTTTCCGGCGTCGGTGGTTTTGAAGACGCCGTCGCCGTGCGACACGTTGCCGCGAATAGGATGCTCGCCAGTTCCGACGTAGACGATGTCAGGATTCGATTCACTTATTCCGATCGATCCGATCGTACCGCCGAAGAACTTGTCAGTGACCGGCGCCCACGTCATGCCTCCGTCGGTGGTCTTGAATACTCCGCCGCCCGTTGTGCCGAAGTAGTACTCCCACGGTCGTGTGCTCGACCCCGCTACAGCGACGGAACGACCACCGCGAAATGGTCCTATCTCCCGCCACTTGAGCGCGGTGAACGCCGCGGTGTCGTACGCGGTTGCCATCGAGCTGACCGCAGGTGTTTGCGAATGTGAGGAAAATGGAATGGCCGCCGTAAGAAAAGCGGCCAGAGAAAGGCGCCGGAAAGTCGTTGGTCGCACGTGGTTCTCCGAGGTGGGGACTTGGAAGGCTTCTAACTAGCCGTTACTTCGCGGCGTCGGCAAGGGCAGTCGCGCCGTCGCGAATTCCTCTCGATGCGGTAGCGACTCCGGTCGTCAGCGGCGCGTCCAGTCACCCGACGCGCCGCCCTTTTTCTCGAGGAGCGAGATCTCGGTGATCATCATTCCGCGGTCGAGCGCTTTCGCCATATCGTAAATTGTCAGAAGCGCGACTGACGCGGCGGTAAGCGCTTCCATCTCGACTCCCGTTTTGTCGTGCGTGCTGGCGTGTGTCGTCACGCGAATTCCGGGAAGTGATTCGTCGATCGCGAACTCCACGCCGATGTCGGTAAGCGCGAGAGGATGACAAAGAGGGATCAGGTCCGACGTTTTTTTTGCGGCCATGATTCCGGCGACTCTTGCAACAGCAAGCACATCGCCCTTCTTCAATCCGTTGGTGCGAATCGCGTCGAGAGTAGACTGCGCCATGCGAATTGCACCGATGGCCACCGCGGTGCGGTCCGAAGGAATCTTGCCGCTCACGTCAACCATTCGCGCGCGCCCTTCATCGTCGATGTGTGTCAGCTCGCTCATCGAACAGCCGTGGCAAGATCACGAAGCAAACTGGACATGATGAGCTGAGGATTGACGTTTCCACTCGCGAGAACTTTCGCGCGACCAACGCTTTCAGACGCTCGGCTGACCGCAAACGCTCTGTTCTCGTTGCCGTCATGAAGCGCGGCGCGCATGCGCTCCCCGAGTATGATGAGAAGTGAGTCCAGGACGTCGGTGAATCCACCGCGGGCACCCGATGCTCCCATTGCGATTGCTGCCGCATGGCGTGCCGATGAATGTGGCGCGGCAGCGGCATCGAGAAGACGCCGCGCCGCAGCCATCGCTTTTCCGCGAGCGTCATCGCCGAACAGTGTACCGGGAGCGCCACCCGAGAGCTGGATACGCTCATTGATCGATCGCGCGCCAACGGAAGAGTCGAGTGCGGTGCTCACAACAGGATCCGAGAAGAATGCCCGAACCGCTGGCTCCTGCATTTCGGTCACGCGAACTGCGACGGTGCGGGAGCGAATCGTCGGCAAGAGCGCGCCAGGCTCACTCGAAGTGAGGATGATGTTGGTGTTTTCCGCGGGTTCCTCGAGCAGCTTGAGAAATGCGTTCGCTGCCTGGTCGGCACCTTCCTGCGACACCATACGCTCCGCGTCGCCGACGATGAAAACTTTTCGGTGTCCCATCGCCGGAGAGATAGCTGCCTGCTGGACGAGCGCTCTCGTGGTCGCCACAAAAATTCCTTCGCTGCCGGACGGCGCGGCATAAAGACCACCGTTGGCTACGCGCTCGGCGATGGCTTCGTCGTAGTCTTCCCGTACATCGGCGAGATCCGGATCGGCGTCTTTTGGGCGCGGCCGCGGGAAATACCAATGCAAGTCGGGATGCGTGAGGTTCTTCGCGTACTGGCAGCTCCTGCACCGCCCGCACGGACGGTCTTCTGCGTCACAGAGGAGCAGCTGCGCAAGCCAGAGGGCGAGGCGCTGTTTCCCGACGCCGCGCGGACCGTGGAGAAGCATGCTGGCCGGAAGAGATCCGGCCCTAACCGACTTCGCCAGGCGCGCCTTCAGGTCTTCATGCCCGTACAATTCGATCAGTGGCATGGCGAAATATGACACGTTCACCCGCGCGACAGCGCCCGCTCGGGTATGGCACGTTTCCTGAGAGTGTATCGCCCGATTAGCTTGACCCGCTGGAGGAGTGAATGGCGGGAGACCTGACGGGAAGAAAAATCGCAATGCTTGCCACCGACGGCGTCGAGCAGGTCGAGCTCACGGCGCCGTGGCAGGCACTAAAGGAAGCGCGCGCCGACGTGTCGCTCGTGTCGATCAAGCCTGGCACGATCCAGGGCTTCATTCACGAAGAGAAGGCCGACACATTTGAAGTTGATCGTCTGGTGAGTGAGGTCACCGCCCGTGATTTCGACGCACTGGTGCTGCCCGGTGGACTTCGCAACACCGAAGCACTGCGCGCGACGCCGGCGGCGGTCGAGCTGGTTCGTGGATTCATGGAAGCCGACAAGCCCGTGGCGGCGATATGTCATGCGCCGAGGCTGCTGGTTGAAGCCGGGGCGGTTGAGGGAAGAACGCTCACGTCGCATCCGGACATCGCGGACGAAATTCGCGAGGCCGGCGGCTCGTGGGTGGACAAGCAGGCGGCGGTAGACCAGAAGCTGCTCACCAGCAGAAAGCCGGAGGATTTACCTGCTTTCTGCGCCAACCTCATCGCGATGCTCGAAACCGCGATCGACGAGCGGCGTCTGGACAAGATGGTTGAACAGAGCTTTCCGGCCAGCGATCCGCTACCTGGTCCGCTAGCTCCTCTCTGACGTGAGATAAGGGGCGCAGGGGTGAGATTCGGCATGTTTACTTTATGCCGCAAAGTACTTGACAGGCGTCGTGGCGGATGGGTATGATATGCGCATGACATCAGTCCGCCAGCTTCGGCCGACCCCTCCCGAGCTTTCGTCGCTCCATGGGAGGGCGATGGACAATCTCGCTTTCATTCGGAATACAATGGAAGCGGCAGGCTCCTTCACTGCGGTATCGGGTTGGGGAATGGTCGCGATCGGAGTGCTCGCGATGATCGTCTCGGTAGTCGCGGGGACCCGCGACACAGCGACGGGCGCCCTCAACGCCTGGCTGCTCTCGGCGTTCTTGTCGCCGCTAATAATGATGTGGGCGATGGTGCGCAAAGCGCGGGCAGCCAGGATGCCGCTCCTGTCGGGGCCGGGCAGGAAGTTCGTTTTGAGCTTCTCGCCGCCGATCATCGTCGGAGCGTTGCTGACGTTTGTGCTTTATCGCGCTGGACTGCTCGAAGCGATTCCCGGAGTGTGGCTCCTTTTATATGGCACGGCTGTAGTGGCCGGCGGAGCGTTTTCGGTGAAGATCGTTCCGGTGATGGGGCTCTGCTTCATGGCTGCGGGCATGGTGTCGCTTTTTACGCCCGTCGATTGGAATCACTGGATACTCGGGCTTTCATTCGGCGGACTGCACATCGCATTTGGAATTCCAATCGCCAGGAGTCACGGTGGCTAAGAACGGGGCGGCGCGGGATGACGCCCGCGCGCATAATCCAATGAAGGGCGCTGCCGTCAGGCGGGCTCCCGGAAAAAAGGCCGACGAGCTCGATCGTCTTATTCACGAGCGCTTGAGGCTTGGCATCGTGAGCGCTCTCGCGGTCAACGATTCGTTGAGCTTCAGCGATCTCAAGAAGCTGATGGATACCACGGACGGCAATCTCAGCGTGCACGCTCGGAAACTCGAAGAGGCGGAATACATCGCCTGCACGAAGTCATTCGAAGGACGGATGCCAAAGACGCAGTATCGTCTGACGGCGGCTGGAAGGCGCGCGCTCGAGAGATACCTCGATCACATGGAAGCGCTTATCCGCGCCACGCGGGACCGCTAGCCCTCACTCGAAAATCATGAGCTCGAAAGCATCGCGCGGCATTCATGTCGCGATAATCATGGACGGCAACGGCCGCTGGGCGAACGCCCGTGGGCAGATGAGAACTGCCGGACACATCGCCGGGGCGCGGACTGTCAGGAAGATCGTCGAGTCCGCTCCCGACTGCGGCATCGGAACCCTCACGCTCTACGCCTTCTCGGCCGACAACTGGCGGCGGCCGTCGCGCGAAGTCGCGCTTCTCATGCGTCTGTTTCGCCGCTACCTGGTTTCCGAAGTTGCGCGCTGCGTGACGAATGGCGTGCGCATGAAGATCATCGGCCGGCGCGATCGAATTCCGGCGGAGCTGCTGCGCGCGATCAACAATGCTGAGAACGCGACGCGTGATGGACGGACGCTCGAGCTTCGGATCGCGGTAGACTATTCGGCGCGAGATGCGATTCTTCGCGCGGCTCACAAGATCCGCGGCGAAATGCGCATCGATACCGAAGACGAGCGCGACGCATTCGCTCGCGCGCTCGCAACGGTTGACAACGGTATCGGATCATCGCGTGATGTCGATCTCCTGATTCGTACCGGCGGTGAACAGCGGCTGAGCGACTTCCTTTTGTGGGAGTGCGCGTACGCGGAGCTGTATTTCACGCGGCGCATGTGGCCGGATTTTTCGACGGCTGATCTTGCCGCGGCAGTCGAGGAATTCCGTTCCCGCGAGCGACGCTTCGGTGCAGTTCCGGCTGCGGCAGCGGGCTAGCGCAACAAGTCAACGGCGAAAAGCCGACACGAAGGGACGGAGGGACGGAGGTACACGAAGTGAATTTGGCTTCGAGGCGCGAGAATCATTCGCCCTCGAAGTCTTTTTTATTTGATTTTTGTTGTTCGTCATTTTCCAATGATGATTCCGTGCACCTCCGTTCCTCCGTCCCTCCGTGTCGGATGTTGTTGTCAGAATGGCTGCGCATTAACCCGCGCGACGCATAAATGTTCCTCGAAAATTCTCTGCAAATTCCACTAACGTCGCCGAGAAACACGCGTCTACCATGATGTCACGCGCATTGTGCACGCGACGCTAAAACGATTGTGGAGGCTCGATGTCAAAAATTCGCACGGCAGCCCTGGGCGCCGTCGTAGCTCTTGGTCTTGCGACGTTTGCCGGCGCGCAGGTTCCTGCAAAGCCGGACAGCGCTCATCGCGGAATGCGCGATGGTGGCCAGCGCCGCGGGATGATGGACGGACGGCGTAATAACCGCGGTGGTCGCGGTGGAATGGGTCGCGACGGATTCGGTGGCGGACGCCTGATGAAGGATCTCAACCTGACCGATGCGCAGAAGACCCGCATCAAGACGGTTCACGAGAAGTACCAGCCGCAGTACAAGACTCTGCGCGAGCAGGGTCGTACTCAGTTCGAATCGCTTCGCGGACAGAAGCGCGACACGACTGCGGCGGCGCGTCAGCGTTTTCAGCAGCAGCGCGAGCAGTTCCGGACCCGCTCGACGGCGATTCGCACCCAGGAACAGAACGAGATCCGGGGAATTCTAACGGCTGACCAGCGGGCCAAGTGGGACGTGGCAGCGACGCAGCGGAAGCAGCGCATGGAAGGCCGACGACGCGGGCAGATGAAGCAGCAGCGTCGTGGCGGCGGCGAAAAGGGGAAGACGAAGGCGTGAACGACAGACCATAGCAAATAGCAAACAGCATATAGCTACCGCCAGGAGCTACCGACTAAGGACCACAGGCTTGTTTGGCTGTTAGTCGGTAGCCCTTTAGCGGTAGCTATTTGCTTTTGGCTATACGTTTGATTCTGGCCGTTGTCCCCCCGCCCGTGGTACATTCCTTCCCTGCGCACCGAAATAATCGACCCACCCCACACACATTCGCGGGAAAAGGACACATGCCGATCAAGGAAGGCAAGCGCTACTGCATCAACCACCCGAACGCGCGCATGAACCGGACAGAGACCTTCAAGGCTCTCGTGAACATCACCGGCGACGCCGCATCGGGAACGCTGAATCCGAACTCAGGACTCGTCGTGATGCCTTTCGTTTGCGAGGAGTGCGGTTATCTCGAGCTGTACGTCGCCGACAAGACAAAGCGCGAAGAGAAGTAACCCCCGATGGGCGTTGATGTCGTACAGATCAGGCGTCGCGGCTGGGGTGAGACAATGCGACGCGACGCCTGGTGGATTCAGCCCGTCGTCGTCTTCATCATTCTTTCGAGTTTTCTCGCCTATGCGACGTGGGCTGCGTTTCAGAACGCGCACTACGTGTACGGGCACTATCTCTCCCCGTTCTATTCACCGCTGATTTTCAGCGATTCGCCGGGGTCATGGTTCGGGCCGAAGCCCGAATGGTGGCCGGGGCTTCTTCCGTTCTCTCCTGCGCTGATCATCCTGCCGTTTCCGGCAGGATTTCGTTTCACCTGCTACTACTATCGCGGCGCCTATTACAAGGCGTTCTGGGCCGATCCGCCAAGCTGCGCGGTCGGTGAGCCGAGAAAGGGATATCGGGGTGAGAGCTCGTTTCCGCTCATCATTCAGAACATCCATCGGTACTTTCTGTACTTCGCGCTGATCTTTCTCTTTTTCCTCGCGCATGACGCGTGGAAGGCGATGTGGTTCACGGATGCGACGACGGGACGCGCGAGCTTCGGCATCGGAGTCGGCACCATCCTCCTCTCCGCAAACGTCATCCTGCTCGGCGGATACACACTCGGCTGCCATTCCTTTCGGCAACCGTCATCCCGGTCCTGGTTGGCATCGCCATCAAATACCTATGATTCAGAGCATGGCGGGATATTGA